>NZ_JBNDHZ010000011.1:0-93497 GCF_056755355.1 Luteibacter sp. HAY1-4A | reverse complement strand
CAGGCCGCCGTGTGCGCCACATGATCCGGCCCAGCGCCTTGTATCCTTCGCCCGAGCGGGCCTACCAGATCATCGGCGGCAGGGCGCCCGTCATCGTCATTATTCGGGACTCGATCGGCGAGGTGCCCGATGGTGGCACCACGATCGATACCACCATCACCATCTCGGGCGTTGCAGCGGCTAACAAGATCGTCGAACTCTTCGACGGCAGCACGCTCGTGGGCACCGCCCCTGTCAACGACAGCGGCCAATGGGCCAGGCAGCTCGCCGAACTGGCGCTGGGTGGCCACACGTTCAAGGCCCGCGGCAGCTACGATAGTAAGCCGGAATCGGCCATTCGGACTTTGACAGTGCTCAGGCCCTGACGATCGATGATGCCATGACCACCGGTGCCTTTCGCAGGACGGTAACCCCTCGGCCATTTGCCCACCCCGGCTAGCGCGCCAGTTGTATATGCCCCCTCGGTGCCCAGGGCTATAAAAGATTCCACAGACGCGAAGGGTCATCCGGCCCACCCGCGTGACGGGGGATCGCATGAAAGCCGAAGGTACGGCGGGGTGGATGAGGGTCATCGGGGGCAGGAAGACTGACGACCGGCGCGTGCAGGGCGCCCGGTTCGGTCGTTCCGTCACCACCTCGACCGTTCGGCCTATGCCTTCGCACTCCCCCAACGGGTACGAGGCCAGACCATGAGCGATGCACTTTTCCCTGCCGGGCGCGACACCTTCACAGTCCACGGCCGTTTCTCCGCTGTGGCGAAAACCTGTGCGGATCGCACGGCCGTCGTGTCGGACGCGGCCAGCCTGACCTACGCCGAACTCGATGCACGAAGCGACCGCGTGGCCAACGGACTGCTAGCGGCGGGTGTCGAGCCGGGGAGTTATGTGGCCCTGTTGATGGAGCGGTCGGTCGAGGCGGTCGTCGCGATTTTCGGCGTGCTGAAGGCGGGCGCCGCTTACCTCCCGATCGATACGCGTTGGCCCGCCGATCGGGTGGCCTTTGCATTGCGCGACGCGGACGTGTCGGCGGTCGTTGTCGATCAGGCTCGGGACGTGACCGAGGCCGATGAGGTTCCAGTGTTCACGGTGGGTGACCTGGAAGGCACGGAAAGCGCGTGGGACGGCGCGATCCTCGGCGATGCGGACAGCCCGTTCGCGGCCGAGGCCGCTTCCCACAACTTCGGGGCGCCCTACACGGTTGCGCCTCCCTACGCCGGCGGGACCGGGAACGACCTGGCTTATGCCATGTATACGTCCGGCTCCACCGGTACACCGAAGGGCGTCGAGATCCGCCACGTCTCGATCCTTCGCCTCGTACTTCGCTCGGACTACATCGACTTCGACGCACCGAAAGTGTTGCACGCCGCGCCGCTGGGATTCGACGCGTCCACCTTCGAGATCTTCGCGCCGCTGCTGAATGGCGGCACCTGCATCGTTTACGGCGAGCGCGTGCCCACCGGGCCGGGCATCGCTCGTACCGTGGAGAACCATGGCGCGGAGATCGCCTGGCTCACCGCCGCGCTGTTCAATGCGATCGTCGACGACGATGCCACCAACCTCGCCGGCCTGCGCGTGGTGATGACCGGTGGTGAAGCGCTTTCGGTGCCGCATGTGCGCAAGGCGTATGCCGCGCTGCCGGCGACGACGCTGATCAACGGTTACGGCCCGACCGAATGCACCACGTTCGCGACGACCTACGCCATTCCACGCGAACTGCCCGATGACCTGCGCGCCATTCCCATTGGCAAGCCCATCGGTGAAACCTCGTTGCACGTACTCGACGCGGAGAGCAACGAAGTGCCCGACGGGGAGACCGGAGAACTGTTCATCGGCGGTACCGGCGTCGCGCGCGGGTACCTCAACCGTCCCGAACTTACCGCCGAACGCTTCGTCGCCGGTGGCACCCGCTATCGCACGGGCGACCTCGTGCACTGGCTGCCGGACGGCAACCTCGCCTTCGTCGGCCGCGTGGACGGCCAGGTGAAGATCCGCGGTTATCGCGTGGAAACCGGCGAGATCGACATCGCCCTGCGTGCCCTGCCCGGCGTTGCCGCGGCGGCCGTTATCGCGCGTGAGGACACGCCCGGGGACAAGCGCCTGGTCGCCTACTACGTTGGCGAGAACGACACCGTATCGGCCCGGGATCTGCGCGATGCGCTTTCGCGCACGCTGCCGGAATACATGCTTCCTGTCGCCTGGGTGCGCATGGAGCGGCTGCCGGTGAACGACAACGGCAAGCTCGACCGCAAGGCATTGCCTGCCCCCGATGCCGAACGCCCGGAGCTGGCGGCGGCCTATGCCGCTCCGCGCGGCGACGTGGAGATTGCGCTCTGCGCGATCTTCGCGGGCGTCCTCGGCGTCGGTCGTGTGGGCCGCAACGACAATTTCTTCGACCTCGGCGGCAGTTCCCTCCTCGCGGCGCGCGTGATGGCACGCGTACACGAGGAACTGTCGCCTGTCCCGACCCTGGTCGGGTTCTTCGCCGAGCCGACGCCGGCCGCAGTGGCGAACACGATCGAGGGAAGGGCCGCTCGGTGGGAGCCGACCCTGTCGGGGGCATACCAAGTGCCGGCCGGTGAACCCGTGGCGATCATCGCCGTGGCCGGGCGGTTCCCCGGGGCGCCTGATGCCGAAACCTTCTGGGACAACCTCTGCGCGGGCCGCGAGTCCATCCGCTTCTTCGCGCCCGGCGAACTCGATCCGGCCGTGAGCCAGGCCGAACGCGACGACCCGGGCTACGTGGCCGCGCGCGGCGTGCTCGATGGTGTGGACCAGTTCGACGCGGGTTTCTTCGGCATGTCGCCCCGCGAGGCGGAACTCACCGATCCGCAGCAGCGCCTGTTCCTGGAACTGTGCTGGGAGTGCATGGAGCGCGCGGGTTACGTCCCCGACGGCCAAACGGCGCCGGTCGGCGTGTTCGGCGGCATGCACAACGCCACGTATTTCCAGAAGCACATCAGCGGCCGCCCCGACCTCATCGAAAAGCTCGGCGCGTTCCAGGTGATGCTGGGCAACGAAAAGGATTACCTCACCACGCGCGTGGCGCACAAGCTCAACCTCACCGGCCCGGCGATCAGCCTCAACACCGCCTGCTCCACCTCGCTGGTGGCGATTGCGCAGGCGTTCGACGCGCTGCGCGCCGGCCGCTGCGACATGGCGCTTGCCGGGGGTTCTTCCATCTCGTGCCCGCCGAACAGCGGCTACATCGCGCAGGAAGGATCGATGCTGTCGCCGGACGGCCATACGCGCACGTTCGATAAAGACGCCCAAGGCACGGTCTTCAGCGACGGCGCCGCCGTGGTGCTACTGAAGCGCCTGTCCGACGCGCTGCGCGACGGCGACCCGGTCTATGCCGTGATCCGCGGCGCCGCCGTAAACAACGACGGCGCGGTCAAGGCCAGCTTCACCGCGCCGAATGCCGCGGGCCAGGCGGCGGTGATCACGATGGCGCTGGACGATGCCGGTGTCTCGCCCCGTGACATTTCCTACGTGGAAGCACACGGCACGGCCACACCGTTGGGTGACCCGATCGAGCTGGAAGGACTAACGCGCGCCTTCCGTCGTGCCACGGGTGACAAGGGCTTCTGCGCACTGGGCTCGCTGAAGAGCAACGTGGGCCACATGGTCATGGCAGCCGGCGCGGCCAGCATCATCAAGACGGCGTTCGCGCTCAGTGAGCGCCGCCTGCCGCCCTCGCTGCATTTCCAGGCAGCCAATCCTCGCCTGGGCCTCGACGACTCGCCGTTCGTGGTGAACGACACGCTGCGTCCGTGGCAGACCGCGGGCGGACCCTTGCGCGCCGGCGTCAGTTCGTTCGGCGTCGGCGGCACGAACGCACATGTGGTGCTGGAGGAAGCGCCGGAGCGCACGCCGTCCGAGCCCGCCAGCGGCCCACAGCTCCTGCTTCTCTCCGCACGTACGCCGGCGGCGCTGAGCCACGCCGCCGCGCGGCTGGCCGACCATCTGGCCGCCCATCCTGACGGCAACCTCGCCGATACCGCCTGGACGCTCGCCTGCGGACGCAAGGCCTTCGCACAACGCACGCACCTCGTCGCGCTGTCGGCGAGCGACGCGGTCACGACACTCCGCGACATCGCGGCAGCCGCCATGTGCCGCGCCTGCGCCGATCCGGCGCCTCGCATCGTGTTCCTGTTTCCGGGCCAGGGTTCGCAATACGCGGGCATGGGCCGCGAACTCCACGCGACGGAACCCGTGTTCCGCGCGGCGCTCGACGAAGTGGCGAACGCGCTGCTCGACGAACTCGGCTTCGACCTGCGCGACCGGATGTTCGCCGACGATGCCGACGCGCTCAAGGCCACCGCTCTGACCCAGCCGGCAACCTTCGCGCTCGAATACGCGCTCGCCCGGCTCTGGATGAGCCTTGGGATTGAGCCGGTAGCCATGATCGGACACAGCGTGGGCGAATTTGCCGCCGCCGCGCTCGCCGGTGTCATGTCGCTGGCCGACGCCGCGCGCCTGGTCGCACGGCGCGGCCGCATGATGCAGGCGTTGCCGTCCGGATCGATGCTTTCCGTTCGTCTGGGGGCCGCCGAGCTGCGGGCCCGGCTCCCGGACGCTCTTTCTCTCGCTGCCGAGAACGCGCCGAACGCCAGCGTGGTATCGGGGCCGGCGGATGCCGTCGACACCTTCCGCGCACTGCTGGAAAGCGAAGGCGTCGCCTGCCGCATGCTGCACACCTCGCACGCGTTCCACTCCGCGATGATGGACCCGGTGCTCGCCGGTTTTCGCGCCGAAGTCGGCGCGGTCGCGCTTTCGGCGCCGCGCCTGCCGATCGTTTCCACCCTCACCGGCATGCCACTCTCGGCGGAGGAAGCCACGTCGCCCGATTACTGGGCGCGGCACATGCGGCATACCGTGCGTTTCTCCCCGGCGCTGCTGCACACGCTGGAAGACGACACGCATGCGTTCCTCGAAGTGGGCCCGCGACCCAGCCTCGCGCTCCTGGCGAGGCAGCATGCGCAGAGCCGCGGTCGGACCATCGTGGCCTCGCTCGGCGACGGCCCCGCCGACGAGCGTGCCGCCTGGCTCGCCGCCGCCGGCACGCTGTGGTCCGCGGGTGCCGCGGTCGCCACCCACGCCTTCGACCATCGCGAGCAGCGCCGCCGTGTGCGCCTGCCCACCTATCCCTTCGAGCGCAAGCGGCACTGGATCGACGCCCGGCTGCCCGCCTCGGTCACCCCTATCGCCGCCGCCGCGCCGCTCGCGCCGCCCGCCGCCATGCCCGCCTTCGTACCGGAGTTCCCCATGCCGATGCCTTCCGCGCCCACCTCCAGCAATCGTCCGCAGCGCCTCGCAGGCGAACTCATCGCCCTGTTCGAAGACGTGTCGGGCGCCGAGCTCGACGGCGTGGACCCGTCGTCCAATTTCGTCGAACTGGGCCTGGATTCGTTGTCGCTTACCCAGGTGGCGCTGCAATTGCAGAAGACCTATGCCTTGAAGATCACCTTCCGCGAACTGATGGACGGCTGCTCGTCGTTCCAACGGCTCGCGGCGCATATCGATCGCCTGTTGCCGGCTGAAGCCCAGCCGGTGGCGCCCGTGGCCGCGGCAATTCCCGCGCCGGCCATGGCGGCGGCACCGGCGGCGCTGGCCACCGGTGGCGGACTGGTCCAGGACGTGATCGCGCAGCAGATGCAGATCATGCGGGAACAGTTGGCGTTGCTTGCGGGAGCCGCCGCTTCCGCGCCTGTGATTGGGGCTCCTGCGCTTGTGGGAGCCGGCTCCGTCGGCGATCCCGCGGCAGCGGGCACCGCGCAGCAAGCACCCATCGCCGCTGAAGCGGCTCCCACACAAAGCCAGGACGAAGAAGCGGCGCTTGCGCACACCACCTACGACGTGAAGAAGGCGTTCGGCGCCATCGCGCGCATCCATTCCACCCACACCGACCTCAGCGCGCGGCAGCGCGCGCGGCTGGAAGCCTTCATGCGCCGTTATACCGAGCGCAGCAAGGCGTCGAAGGCCTATACCGAGGAACATCGTCCGCACCTCGCCGATCCGCGCGTTGTGAACGGTTTCCGTCCGCTGCTCAAGGAGATCGTGTACCAGATCGTGATCGAGCGCTCGAAGGGCTCGAAGGTGTGGGACCTCGACGGCAACATGTACGTGGACGCCCTGAACGGCTTCGGCATGAACCTGTTCGGCTGGCAGCCCGACTTCGTGCTCGACACCGTGCGCACCCAGCTCGATGCAGGCTACGAGATCGGTCCGCAGCATCCGCTGGCCGGCGTCGTGGCGAAGCAGGTGTGCGATATCACCGGCTTCGACCGCGCCGCGCTGTGCAACACCGGTTCCGAGGCGGTCATGGGTTGCGTGCGCGTGGCGCGCACCATCACCGGCCGCGATACGCTGGTGATCTTCACCGGTTCCTACCACGGCATCTTCGACGAAGTGATCGTGCGCGGCACCAAAAAGCTCAGGTCGGTACCGGCAGCGCCCGGCATCCTGCGCAACACCGCCGAGAACGTGCTGGTGCTCGACTACGGCACGCCGGAATCGCTGGCCATCATCCGCGAACGCGCCTCGTCCATCGCCGCCGTGCTGGTCGAGCCGGTGCAAAGCCGCCGTCCCGATTTCCAGCCGGTGGAATTCCTCCAGGAACTGCGCGCCATCACCGAGGAATCGGGCACGCTGCTGATCTTCGACGAGGTGGTCACGGGTTTCCGCTCGCACCCGCGCGGCGCCCAGGCGATGCTCGGCATCGATGCGGACATGGCGTCCTACGGCAAGGTGGTGGGCGGTGGCTTCCCGATCGGCGTGATCGCCGGCAAGCGCCGCTTCATGGACGCGCTCGACGGCGGCCACTGGCGTTTCGGCGACGACTCCACGCCCACCGTGGGCGTAACCTATTTCGCGGGCACCTTCGTGCGGCACCCGCTGGCCCTCGCGGCCGCCCATGCGGTGCTCAACCACCTTGAGGAACAAGGCCCCGAACTGCAGGCCACGCTGAACGCGAAGGTCACGGCCATGGCCGAGGAACTCAATGCGTTCTGCGCGAGCGTGGGCGCCCCGGTGCAGATCGTGCACTTCTCGTCGGTGTGGAAGACGGTCTTCACTGAAGACCACCCGCTGCAGGACCTGCTGTTCGCGATGATGCGCAGCCGCGGCATCCACATCCTGGACAACTTCCCCTGCTTCTTCACCACGGCGCACAGCGAAGCCGATTTCGCAGCCATCGCTACCGCCTTCCGCGAATCCATCCTCGAAATGCAGGAAGCCGAATTCCTGCCGCGCCGCCGCGAGCCGGCCGCCTTCGATGCCGCGCAGCCGCCTGTACCGGGCGCGCGCCTGGGCAAGGATCCCGAAGGCCGTCCCGCTTGGTTCGTTCCCAACCCGGATGCGCCGGGCAAGTACCTGAGGGTTACCGCATGACGCCCAACGAGCTGGCCGCCGCCACGGCGGTCGACTACGATCCGTTCGCCGGCGCGCCGCTCGCGCGTCTCGTGCCGACGACGGCCGCGCAACGCGAGGTGTGGCTGGCATCCCGGCTGGAGCCGGAAGCCTCGCTGGCGTACAACGAGGCGGTGTCGTTGAACCTCAAGGGCTTGCTCGACGTGCCGGCCCTCGAATGGGCCCTGCAAGGCATCGTGGACCGCCACGAGGCGTTGCGCGCCACCTTCAGCGGCGACGGCGAAGGACTCTTCGTCGCCGAACATACGACCTTGCCGATCGCCTTCCACGATGTGTCGCTGCTTGCACCTTTCGAAAGCGACGCGCGCATCCAGGCGGCGTTCTCGCGCATCGTCACTACCCCATTCGACCTCGAGAACGGACCGCTGGTCCGCGCGGAACTCTTCCGCCTCGGGGCCGATCGCCATCTCCTGACCATCGCCGCGCACCACATCGTGTGCGACGGCTGGTCGTTCGGCGTGATCGTGCGCGATCTCGCCGCCCTATACGCGCAGCGGACCGGCAAGGGCAACGGCCCGGCCCCCGCGGGCGCGTTCTCGAACTTCGCGTTGGCCGAGGCTGCGCACGCCGGCAGCGAGACGGCGCGGGAGGACGAAAAGTACTGGCTCGACCGGTTTGCCGGCGCGGTCCCCGTACTCGACCTTCCCGTCGACCGTTCCCGCCCCCGCCGGCGGTCGTTCACCTCACGGCGCGAAGACCGCATGCTCGACCCGACGGACGTCGCCGCCATCAAGCGGCTCGGCGCCGCGCAGGGCGCCAGCTTCTACGCGACCCTGCTCACCGCTTTCGCCGTCCTGCTCCGCCGCGTCGCGGGGCAGGACGACGTGGTGATCGGCATTCCGACGGCGGGCCAGGCGGCCGAAGGGCTGGACACTCTGGTCGGCCACGCGGTCAACGTGTTGCCCTTGCGCGCACGCATCGACGACACGGCCAGCTTCGCCGACGTGCTCGGCACCGTGCGCAACGACCTGCTCGACGCCTTCGAGCACCAGCGCTACACGCTTGGCAGCCTGCTCGCGCGCCTTTCGCTCGCGCGCGATCCCTCGCGCCTGCCGCTGGTGGCCGTGTTGTTCAACCTGGACGCGCAGCTGGACGAAAGCACGGTGAGCTTCCCCGGGCTGCGTTTCGACGTGGAAGCCGTGCCCCGCGAGTACGAGAACTTCGAGCTGTTCGTCAACGCGGTGCAGGTCGACGGCGGCCTGCGCCTCGAGTGCCAGTACAACGCCGATCTCTTCGACGGCGCCACGATCCAGGGTTGGCTCGACGCGTACGTCACGCTCCTGCGACAGGCCGCGCTGGATCCCCGTGAAGCCGCCGTCGCCCTGCCGATCGTCAGCGATGCCGTCTACCGCGAACTGGCGGCGCTGCAACCCGCCCCCACGCCATTCCCGGAACTGCGCCTCGCCCACGAATTCTTCGAACAGCAGGTAGACCGCGCCCCGGAACGCGCCGCGGTGCGCCATGCCGACCGTTCGCTGAGCTATGCGGCGCTGGAATCGCGCGCGAACCGCATCGGCAACGCGCTGCGCGAGCGCGGCATCGGCCACGGTGCGCTGGTGGGCCTGTCGCTTGCCCGCGGCATCGACATGGTGGCCGCCGTGCTCGGTGTTTTGAAGTCGGGCGCCGGCTATGTCCCGCTCGATCCCGCCTTCCCTGCCGACCGTCTTGCCTTCATGGCCGAGGACGCCGCGCTGGCCGCACTGGTGGTCGACGACGACACGCCGCTAGCGTTCGACTTCGATCCCGCGCGCGTGCTCGCGCTCAACAGCGACGAGCTGGCGCGCGCATCGTTCGAGCGGCCGGAGCGCAACCGCCGGGCTGCCACGCCCGATTCGGTGGCCTATGTCATCTTCACGTCCGGCTCCACCGGTCGCCCGAAAGGCGTGCGTGTGCCGCACCGCTCGGCCGCGAACTTCCTTACCAGCATGCAGCGCGTGCCCGGCATCGCGCCGGACGACCGCCTCGTGGCGGTCACCACGCTGTCGTTCGACATCGCCTTCATGGAACTGATGCTGCCGCTCACCAGCGGCGCGGAAATCGTGGTCGCCGGACGCGACGATGTGCGCGACGGCGGCCAGCTGCGCAGCCTGATCGAGGAAAGCGACGCCACGATGATGCAGGCCACGCCAGCCGGCTGGCGGCTGCTGGTCGATGCCGGCTGGCACGGCCGCCCCGCGTTCCGCGCCGTGTCCGGTGGCGAGCCGCTGCCGGTCGACCTGGCGGAAGCGCTGCTCGATCGCTGCGGCGAGGTGTGGAACGGCTACGGCCCGACCGAGACCACGGTGTATTCGACCTACTGGCGCGTGTCCGATCCGCGCGAGGGCATCTATATCGGCCGCCCGATCGCCAACACCACCGTCCACATCCTCGACGAACGCGGCAACCACTGCCCGCTCGGCGTTCCCGGCGAGATCCACATCGGCGGTGCCGGTGTCACGCTGGGATACCTCGACCGCCCGGAACTCACGGCTGAGAAGTTCGTGCCCGATCCCTGGTCGGAAACACCGGACTCGCGCATGTACCGCACGGGCGACCGCGGACGCTGGCTGAGCAACGGCCTGCTGGAACACCTCGGCCGCCTCGACTTCCAGGTGAAGGTGCGCGGCTACCGCATCGAACCGGGCGAGATCGAAAGCGTGCTCGCCGATGCGCCCGAAGTCACGCGCGCCGTGGTCATGGCGCGCGAGGATCGTCCCGGGGACGTGCGCCTGGTCGCCTACGTGGTCGGCCGCGACGGCGCGCAGCCGGAGGAAGATTCGCTGCGTGCGCGCCTGCGCGCCCGCCTTCCCGACTACATGGTGCCGCAGCACATCCTCGTGCTCGACGCGATTCCGCTGCTGCCCAACGGCAAGATCGACCGCAAGGCCCTGCCGCCGCCGGTGGCGCATTCCATGGCCGCCCCCGGCGAGCGCGTGGCGCCGCGCAACGACGACGAGCGCCGCGTGGCCGCCGCCATGGAGGCCGTGCTCTGCCTGCCCGACCTCGACATCCGCGACGACTTCTTCGCCCTGGGAGGGCACTCGTTGCTCGCCGCCCAGCTCACCGCGCGGCTGAACCGCGAGTTCGGCGTGACCCTGTCCTTCCGCACGTTGTTCGACGCGCCGACGATCGAACAGCTGGCCGCGGCGATCGGATCGCAGGTGGCCAGCGGCGCCGCGCCGGCGACCGACCCCATCCTGCATCGTGTGGACACCGAACAGGACCACGCTCCGCTTTCGCTGATGCAGCGGCGCCTCTGGGCGCTGGAGCGCATGCATCCGGGCCGTGTCACCTATAACGCGCCTTCGGCGCACCGCCTGCGCGGCAAGCTCGACGAGCATGCCTTCGACATGGCGTTCCAGGCCCTGATCCAGCGGCAGCCGATCATGCGCACCGCCTTCCGCGACCTGGGGGCGGATATCGCGCAAGTCGTGGAGCCGCGGCTGGAATATCCGCTGTTCCCGGCCGAGGACCTGAGCCACCTGCCGCACGAGGAGCGCGAGACGCGCCTCATGCAGCGCTTGCAGGAACTGACCGACACGCCGTTCGACCTGGGCCGGGCACCGCTGTTCAGCGCCCGCATGTTCCGCCTCGCCGAGGACGAGCACGCCCTGTTCTTCATGCCGCACCACATCATCTGGGACGGCTGGTCGTTCGACATCCTCTACAACGAACTCTCGGCGCTGTATCGCGCCTTCGTCGCCGGCCTGCCCTCGCCGCTCGCCCCGCTGCCGGTGACCTACGGCGACTTCGCCGAGTGGCATGCGCACTGGCTGGAATCCAATGCCTTCCGCGGCCAGCTGGACTTCTGGCGCGACCGCCTGGCCCAGATGGGTGACGTACGCGCGCTGCCGACGGACCATCCGCGTCGCCCGGGCATGTCCGGCCTGGGCCGGACCGAGTGGATCCGCGTGTCGCGCGAAGACACCGACGCGATGCACGAGGTAGCACGCCAGGCGGACGCCACGCTCAACATAACGCTCCTGGCGCTGTACTTCGCCATGCTTTCGAGTTCCGCCGGCCAGCGCGACCTCGTCGTCGGTACGCCGGTGCGCGGACGCAACCAGACCGAGGTCGAATCGGTCATGGGCTACTTCAACAACCTGCTGCCGCTGCACGTGAGCGTGGATCCCGCGCTGTCCTTCCTCGAATTCGTGCGCCACGTGAAGCGCATCGCCATCGAGGCGTTCGGCCATCCCGACGTGCCGCTGGAGTACCTGCAACGCGAACTGCGCGTGGGACACGGCGCGGGCGCCACGCTCTACCAGGCCCTGTTCTCGTTCCAGGATGCACGCCAGCGCGTCGTGGACTGGGGCGGCCTTGCGCACGAGCAGATCCTGCTGTTCCAGAGCGGCGCCACCGAAGACCTCGGCCTCTGGTTCCTCGAAGGGCACGCGGGCATGGTGGGCGGCGTTACCTATAACGCGGACCTGTTGCAGGCGGACACCGCACGCCTCATGCGCGAACGCTACCTCGACATGATGCGCCGCGTGGCCGGCGATCCCGCCATCGCCGTGGGTGCGCTCACCGCCGCCACGGCGGCCGAACTCGAGCGCATGCACGGGTGGAACGATACGAGCGCCGACATCAGGCTCCCCGCGGACATTCACGCCATGGTCGCGGCATCGGCCAGCGCTGCACCTGACGCCATCGCGATCGTGCATGGTCGGCATGACGTCACCTACGCGTCGCTGCTACGGCGCGCCACGCGCATGGCCGTGCTGCTGCGGGAACGCGGCGGCATTCGCGGCAGTGTGGTCGGACTGTGCGTCGATCCCGGCACGGATCGCGTGGCGGGGCTGCTCGCCATCGCGATGATCGGCGGCACGGCGCTGCTGCTCGACCGCGCCGACCCGAGCGCCCGGCTGAAGGAAATTCTCGCGGACGCGCGGATGACCGTGCTGATCGGCGACGCGGCACTGGAGACCATGCTCGACTGGCCGCGCGCGTGCGCGCTGTGGCTGGATGCGGATCACGCCGAGCTGGGCGCCGTCGATATCGACAGTGCCGAGTTCAGCGCCGCGGACCCGGATGCTCCGGCCATCGCGTTCCAGACGCAAGGCACCGACGGCAAGCCGCGCGGCGCGGCGCTTTCGCATCGTGCGCTGGCGGGCATGGTCGAAGGGTTGGCCGATGCGCTCGACGTGAAGGTGGCGGAGCGGATAGCGGGGGACGCATTGCCGTCCGATCCGATGTCCGTCGTGGAGGCACTGCTTGCGTTGGCACGCGGCGCGACCTGGGTTATCGCCGACAGGGTCGGCTCCCACCAGGCCGTGGAGACCTTCATCGCCACGCCGGAGACGTGGCAGGCGATGCTCGATGGCGGTTGGGGCGGTGACCGGCAGATGCGTGCCGTCGTCGCGGGCGGTACGCCCAGCCCGGATATGGCGGCGCGAATTGCCTCGGACACCGCGGCGCTGTGGACGCTGTTCGGCGATGCGATGACGGCACCGGTCGCCACGTGCGGCCGCGTCGAACACGTGGCCGACGCGTTGCACCAGGGCAAGCCGTTATCGCATGCCCAGGTCTGGATCCTCGACGAGGACGGCGAACCGTGTCCCATCGGCGCCACCGGCCAGGTGGCCGTCGCCGGCGACACACTCGCCGTGCCTTTCGGCCAGCGCGCGGCCCTCGAACGCCAGACCGGCGAAGGGCGCGTGCTGCGCACGGGTTACCGCGGGCGCTGGCTGCCCGAGGGCCAGTTGCAGGTGCTCGATCGTTCCGATCGTCGCCTGCGCCGCCATGGCATGGATGTGGAGCCGGCGGCGGTCGAATCGCTGTTGCTTACCCAGGCGGGCATCGTTCGTGCGCTCGCCGTGCAGCGCACCGACCCTGCCGGTCTCGCACGTATCGACGCCTACGCGGTAGCCGCACCGGGCGCGTCCGTCGATGCGGACGGTTTGCGCGCCGCCCTCTGTGGCGTCCTGCCGGACTGGTCGATGCCCGCGCACCTCGTCGTGCTCGACGCCCTGCCGCTCTTGCCGACGGGCGAGCCCGACCTGGCGGCGTTGCCGCTTCCCGCGGAACAGCGCAAGGGGGCGGCGGCGGACAGCACCGAGCCCCGGAGCGAGAGCGAACGCCTGCTCGCGTCGGTGTGGACGGAACTGCTCGGCATGTCGCGCGTCCGTACCAGCGACAACTTCTTCGATGTGGGCGGACATTCGCTGCTCGCGGTGGACATGGCCGTCCGCGTACAGAAGCTCACCGGCGTGCAACTCAACCTGCTGGACATCGCGAACGGCACGCTGGGAACGCTTGCCGCCGAACTGGCCAACGCTCCGCCGGCACCGGCAGCCACCGCGGGAAAACGCGGGCTGCTGAGTCGCCTGCTTGGCCGCGGCTGATCCACGGCGCCCGGGGGGAACGCCATGACACACATCGCCTGGTTCGTCTGCTGGACGTCGGCCGCACTGCTCGTGCACGTCTTCGCCGGCTATCCGCTGCTGGTGTGGTTGCAGGCGCGCCTGCGGCCTCGTCCGGTGGCACGCAGGGACGTCCTGCCCACGGTGAGCATCGTGCTCGCCGTGCACGACGGCGAACGGCATATCCGCGCGAAGCTCGCCAACCTGCGGCAGCTGGACTATCCGGCGGCGCTAGTCGACATCGTGCTGGTGTGCGACGGCTGCCACGACGCTACCGTGGTCATGGCGCGGCGTTCCACCGATGCACGCCTGACGGTGCTCGACCACCCCAACCGGCGCGGCAAGGCCGCGTGCCTCAACGACGCGGTGGCCCTCACGCGCGGCGAGGTGATCCTGTTCACCGACGTGCGCCAGCGCCTGTCGCCCATGGCGCTGAAGGAACTGGTGGCGAACCTGGGCGATCCCGACGTGGGCGCGGTGACCGGCGAGCTGCACATGGAGAATGTCCGTACCGGATTCGCCCAGGGGGTGGATTTCTATTGGCGCTACGAGAAGGGCATTCGCCACGCGGAGAGCCTGTCCGGTTCCGCCATCGGCGTGACCGGTGCCATCTACGCGATGCGCCGCGCCCTGTTCCAGCCGCTGCCGCCCGGTACGGTGCTCGACGACGTGCTCGTGCCAATGCGCGTGGCCGCGCAGGGCAAGCGCGTGGTCTTCGAGCCCAAGGCCATGGCCTGGGACCAGCCTTCGCAGGTGCCCGAGGACGAGCGCCGCCGCAAGATCCGCACCCTGGCCGGCAACTACCAGCTGATCCAGCTGGCACCGTGGCTCCTGCTGCCCTGGTGCAACCCTCTCTGGTTCCGCTTCGTCAGCCACAAGCTGCTGCGACTGATGGCACCGTGGCTGATCGTGGCGCTCACGGTCAGCAGTGGCCTGCTGGTGACGCGGCATCCCATGTACGCCATTGCCTTCGGCGGCCTCGTGGCGGGCCTGTTGCTGGTTGGCGTGGCCCGCCTGCAGCCGCCGCTTGGTCGCCTGCTGCCGCTGCGCATCGCCGTGGCGTTCTTCTACCTCAACCTCTTCGCCGCGCAGGCACTCGTCGCCTTCGCGCGCAACCGCAGGCTGCATCTATGGTGATCCCAACCACCCCGCGCGGCGCGCCCGGCATTCGTGGCCGGCTCGGCGAACTCTGCTACTCCAGCGGCCTGCTGCATTCGTTGCAGCGTGTGCGGGCGTGGTGGCAGCGCGACCTGCGCATCCTCGCCTACCACCGCGTGATGCCGCTGCCCGACCCGGATGCCTACGAGTTCGACCTGGAGCTCATCAGCACGCCGCCGGCCGAATTCCGCGAACAGATGCTGCACCTGAAAAGGCACTTCCGCCCGATGCGGCTCACCGATATCGTCGCCGCACTCGATGCGGGCGAGGCGCTTCCGCCCGACACCGTCGCCGTCACCTTCGACGATGGCTACGACGACAATTACCGCATTGCCGCCCCCATCCTGGACGAGGTGGGCGTGCCCGCCACGTTCTTCGTCTCCACGGGCCACCTCGACAGCGGGCGTCCTTACGCCTACGACTGGCTCGTGCACATGATCCTGCTCACCGGCGCACCGAGGCTGGTGCTGCCGGAACTGGCGATCGACGTCGCACTGCCGGCCGAGCGCGCGCTGCGCCGGCGCATCGCCGGCAATGTGCTGCTGCGCATGAAGTGGCTGGATGCCTTCGGGCAGACGGCGATGACCGAACGGCTCGAAGCCGAGTGGAACATGCCCTCGGTGAAGGCCCGGCCGGTCGACTGCCGCCCCATGACCTGGGACCAGGCGCGCGAGATGGAAGCGGCCGGCCTCGAATTCGGCTCGCACGGTGTGCACCACCGGATGCTGGCGCGCCTTCCGCAGGACGAGATGGAGCGCGAGATCCGCGAATCGAAGGCCACCCTCGAACGCGAACTGCGCAACCCCGCCGTGCTCATGTCGTACCCGGTCGGCGGTGACCGCGCCTACAACGATGCGGTGATCGCCGCCACGCGCAATGCCGGTTTCCAGCTGGCATGCAGCTACATCTGCGGCACCAACGCCGAGCCGAGCGTGAATCGCTATGCCCTCAGCCGGCTGCCCGTGGAGAGCAACATGGGTCCCGGCTGGTTCGCCGCGATGCTCGCCCTGCCCCAATTGATGAGTTATCCCACGCCTCCGCACGCCGCGACCGGCCCGAGGGAGCAGGCATGTTCCCCCTGATCCTCCTGTATGTGGTGCTCACCATCATCCGTCCGCAGGACTACATTGCCGGGTTGGACACCGTGCCGATCCTGCCGGTGGTGCTGCTCTTGGCATTCGCGGCGTGGGTGGTGTCGAAGGAGAAGACCTTCGAAGCGCCGCAGTTCGTGATCCTTCCCGCCTTCCTGCTGATCCTCATGGTCTCGCAGGCGACCAACGGCTGGGCCGGTGGCGCCGTGGACGAACTGGCCCGGTTCGGTCCGGTGGTGATCGCGTTCTTCGTGTTCGGCGCCTCGTGCAGCACGCAGAAGCGTGTGCGCGTGGCGATGGGGGTCTTCGTTGCCTGCGCGGCCGTGCTGGCCTTGCACGGCGTGCAACAGGCGAACGTCGGTGTCGGCTGGACCGGCATTCCCCTGGGCGAAGGCAACCGCATCCAGTACGTCGGCATTTTCAACGATCCGAACGACCTGGGCTTGCTGTTCGCGTCGACGTTCCCGATGGCCGTCTTCCTCGGCCGCCGTGGCGCGGGGGCGATGCGGCCGGTGTGGCTTGCTGCCGCGGTGCTCCTGCTTTACGGCACTTACCTCACCAATTCCCGCGGCGCCTTGTTGGCGGTGCTGGTCGTGGCCGGCTGCTACATCTGGTATCGCAAGGGCGTCGTCGTCGCCGGCATGCTGGGCGTGGCCGGTCTCGCCGCGCTGAAGGTGCTGTCCTCGCGCATGGACGAACTGGACGCGGGCGAGGAATCGGCCGCTGGCCGTGTGGACGCGTGGTATTCGGGCCTCGAGATGTTCCGCGAGAACCCGCTGTTCGGCGTCGGCCCCGGCAACTTCACCGAGTACAACGAACTCACGGCGCATAACTCCTTCGTGCTCGTGCTGGCGGAAACCGGCTTCGTCGGCTTCGTGCTGTGGCTGGCCTTCGTCGCCTACGGGTTCATGATGATGCTGAAGATCGTGCGCTTTCAGCGCCCGGCCGACGCCGATCCCGCGATCGAGGCCGCCTGGGTCGCCGAGAAGCAGATGGCGCTCGCCCTTCTGCTCTCGCTGTGCGGCCTTTTCGCGGCTGCCTTCTTCCTGAGCCGCAGCTACATGGTGGTGCTCTACCTCATCGCCGCCATGGTCGCCGGCTACTACGTCGGCGCGCGGCGGCGCTGGCCGGAACTGCCCATGTTCCGCCTGTCGGAGGGCGGTTGGCGCTGGGTACCGGCAGGCGCATGCAGCGTATTCGCCTTGTTCGTCCTCGTTGCCGTGCTGCTGCGAACCACATGAAGACCTACGAAAACCTCCTGCGCAACGTTCTCTGGCCCGCCTACGAAGGTGGCCTTCGCCGTCGCGGCACGCCGAAGCACATGCGACGCTACGAACAGGACCAATGGCTGCCGCCGGAACAGGTCCAGGCCTTGCAGTTCGATCGCCTGAAGCGGTTGCTGGAATGGTGTTACCGGGAAGTGCCTTATTACCGCCGGCGCTGGGACGCCGAAGGCGTGGCGCCGGGTGACATCCGCAGCCTGGATGATTACGCGAAACTGCCGGTGCTCACCAAGGCCGACATCCGTGCCAACGCAGACGACCTCAAGGCCCGGTCCCTGAAGGACGCACTGGCGTACAAGGCCACCGGCGGCTCCACGGGCGAGCCCCTGCGCTATGGCTATACCCGCGAAAGCAACGACCGCCGCGTGGCGGTCATGTGGCGCGGATACGGTTGGGCCGGTTCGCGCATGGGCAGGCGCACGCTGTTCCTCTGGGGCGGCGCCGTGGGACAACCCAGCCGATCGCACCAGCTGAAGGACCGCGTGTACAACGCCGTGTTCGCGCGCAAGCTGCTCGACAGCTTCCGCATGAGCGAAAGCAACATGGCCGACTACGCCGATGCCATCGACGCGTACCGTCCCGAAGTGATCGTCGGTTACGTGGGCCCGCTCGTCCGGCTGGCGGAATGGCTGCTGGCGCAAGGGCGGCAGGTGGCCCGTCCTACGTCGATCATCGGCGCCGCCGAGGCACTGCACCCCTTCCAGCGCGAGATCGTCGAGCGCGCCTTCGGCGCCCCTGCGTACAACACCTATGGCTGCCGCGAGGTCATGCTCATCGCCTCCGAGTGCGAGCACCGCGAAGGCCTGCATGTGAACGCCGACCACCTGGTCGTGGAAACGCTGGATGCCGATGGCAAGTCGGTCCATGCGGGCAGCGGCGAAGTGGCCATTACGGACCTCTTCAACTACGGCATGCCTTTCATCCGCTATGTGAACGGCGACATGGCCACGCATTCCGCGTCGCAGTGCGCCTGCGGCAGGGGCCTGCCCATGCTCGCATCGGTGGATGGGCGCAAGCTGGATGCCATACGGACGCCGGCCGGGCACATCCTGCCCGGCGAGTTCTTCCCGCACATGCTGAAGGACGTGCCTGGACTGGCGCGTTTCCAGCTCGTGCAGCGCAGCCTCGAGCGGCTCGACCTGTCCATCGTGCGCGGGCGCGATTTCGAGGACGCCTCGCTGGACTACATTCGCCGCGAGGTCGCCAAGGTGCTCGGCGAGAGCGCCGAACTGCATTGCCATTTCGTCGACGACATTCCCCTCACCCGCAGCGGCAAGTTGCGCGTCACCGTTTCGGAGCTGGCCTCGTGAACATCACCCACTTCGTGGAGAACCTCAACCGCGGCGGCCTGGAGCGCATGGTCCTGGACCTCGTGAAGGAACAGCACCGCCAGGGGCACAAGGTGCAGGTGATATGCCTGTTCGAACGCGGTTCGCTGGCTTCGGAACTGGATGCGATCGGCATACCCGTGACGGCATGCCACAAACGCAAGGGCTTCGACCTGCGCGCACTGGGCCGCGCGCGGCGCCTGCTGGCCGACCACCACACCGAGGTGCTGCATACGCATAACGCGGTGGCGCACTACCAGGCCGTGTTGGCCAGTGCCGGCATGGGTATTCGCCAGGTGGTGAACACACGGCACGGCATGGGCGCGCAGCGCAAGCCTGGGCGCCGCGAGTGGCTGTTCCGCCGCGCGCTCGGTGCCACCGATGCCGTGGTCGCCGTGTGCGAGGCGGCACGCGCCGACGCCGTGCGCCGCGGCATCGCGCCCGCGGGAAAGACCTGCGTGGTACCGAACGGCATCGTGCTGGACGGCTTCGACGTGGCTTCGGATGCCATGCACGAACGACTTGCCCGGCTCATCCGCGTGCCGCTGGGTACGCGCATCATCGGCAGCGTGGGCCGGTTGAACTGGGCCAAGGACCAGGCGGGCCTCATTCGCGCCTTCCGCATCGTGCGCCATGCGCGTCCGGACACGGCACTGGTATTGGTCGGCGACGGGGAACTGCGCGAGACCCTTCGCGCCTGCGCCTTCGACGAAGGCGTGGCGGGCTGCGTGCACTTCCTCGGCGACCGCAACGACGTGCGCGAGTTGTTGCAGGGCTTCGACCTGTTCGCCCTTTCGTCGGTGACGGAGGGGTATTCCATGGCCTTGCTGGAGGCCTGCGCGGCCGGCCTCCCCATCGTCGCCACCGACGTGGGCGGCAACGCGGAAATCGTGCACGACAACGCCACGGGTCGCCTCGTGCCGCCGTGCGATCCGCCCGCCCTCGCGAATGCGATCCTCGAGCTGTTGCATGCATCGCACAGGGCGTCCAGGCTGGGACTGGCCGCGCGGGCCTGGGTGGAGAACAACGGTTCGCTGCAAGCCATGGCCGCCCGTTACGGGCAGCTCTATTTCGGCGACATGGAACCTGTGTCGTGAAAATCCTGGTCGTCACCAACCTCTTTCCGACGCCCTGGGATTCGCGGCGCGGCACGTTCAACCGGCAGCAGTTCCAGCGCCTGGCGGAGCGCCACGCCGTGGACGTGCTTACCGCCATCGATTTCCGCGAGCGCGCGGGCCCGGCCTCGAACGACGCCGGCGTGGCCGGTGTCCACTGTGACTACTTCACCTTCTTCCATCCCCCGGGCTTCGGCCGCTTCCTCAACGCCTTCTGCTTCTTCGCCTGCCTGATGTGGCAGCGCGGCCGGGAACTGCGCAAGGCGGATTACGACGTGATGCTCGCGAGCTGGGCCTATCCGGATGCGGCCGGTGCCGCTTGGGTCGCCCGTCTGCTCGGCATCCCTTACGTAGTTAAGGTGCACGGCAGCGACCTGAACGTGCAGGCGGAGTTCCACCTGCGCCGCCCGCAGATCCGCTCGGCCCTGCGCGGAGCCGCAGGCGTCGTCGCTGTCAGCCGCGCACTCGCGCGCAAGGCCATCGACCTGGAAGCCCGCCCGGACGCCGTGGAGACGGTCTACAACGGTGTCGACACACGGCTCTTCCACCGCGGCGATCGAAACGCCGCACGCCAGCGGCTGAACCTGCCCGCCGACGTGCCCGTCGTGCTCTACGTCGGCAACCTGAAGGCCACAAAGGGCTGCCACGACCTCGTCGAGGCCTTTCCCGCGCTGGCCAGCCGGCATCCCGATGCGCGGCTCGTCTACGTCGGCGACGGCCCTTGCCGCGCCAACCTCGAGGACCGGGCCGCGTCATTGTGCTGTGCGCCCGCGGTGCGCTTCGCCGGCGCGGTCGACCACGCCGCACTGGCCGACTGGTTCCGTGCGGCAAACGTGCTATGCCTTCCGAGCCATAACGAAGGCGTGCCGAACGTGGTATTGGAAGCCATGGCCTGTGGCATACCCATTGTCGCCACCACCGTCGGTGGCATTCCCGAGGTCGTTCCCGACCACGCGGGTATCCTCGTGCCCCCGCACCAGCCGCACGAGCTGGGCACCGCGCTGGTGGAGGCCTTCGAACGGCATTTCGATCCCGTGGCCATCGCGGCGCATGCCGCCACCTTCCGCTGGGACGAGAACATCGACCGGCTCGAACGGCTCCTTGCCCAGGCTGCGGTGACCCCTGTGGGAGCCGGCAAGCCACCCGACCAGCCCGACCACATCCCGAACACATGAACCTGAAACTGAAAAAGCACGATCTGCTCGGCCTGCTACCGGAACACCTCGTCCTCACCCGGACGCGGGACGCCGATCTGCGCTACCTGAGTTTCGACGACGGCCCCGAACCGGCCCACACACCCAAGCTCCTCGACACCCTGGCGAAGCATGGCGTGAAAGCCAGCTTCTTCCTGGTAGGCGAGAAGATCGAACGGCATCCCGACATCGTGAAGCGCATCGTCGACGAGGGCCACATGATCGGCAACCACTCGTACAGCCACTGGTCGTTCCGCAACATGGACATCGCGAAGCAGCTCGACGAGGTGTACCGCACCGATGCCCTGCTGCGCGAGTTCGACGACCGGCCGCACCACCGCATGCGGCCGCCGCACGGTTATGTCGGGGCGTCGCTGCTGGCTCATTTCGCGCGCCGGCGCCGCAGTTTCGTGTACTGGTCGTACGACAGCCTGGACTACCAGGACCGCCCGGTGGAAGCGCTGATCGACCGCCTTCGCCGCGATCCGCCCGCGGCCGGCGACATCGTGCTCATGCACGACGACAGCGACAAGGCGGCGGACGCGCTCGATGTGCTCCTGCCGGAGTGGCTGGCGCAAGGCATGCGCTTCGCCGCGCTGCCGGGCAGCGCGGCATGAGGATCCTCTACCATCACCGCACGCGCGGCCGGCACGTGGAAGGTGTGCACATCCGCGGCATCGTGGGCGCGCTGCGCGAACTGGGCCACGATGTCGACGTCATGTCGTTCCCCGGCGCGGATCCCGAACATGAAGTGGAGACGACCGCGGCCGCCACGAGAGGGCGAGTCGCGGGCCTCGTGACGAAGCTCCCGGGCGTCGTCTTCGAGATGTTCGAACTGCTTTACAACGTGGTGACGCTGGCGCGCATGGGGCGCGCGTGGCGCCGTGCGCAACCGCAGCTTATCTACGAGCGCTATTCTCTGTTCCTTTTCGCCACCATATGGCTCGCCCGCCGGCGTGGCATTCCCCTGGTCCTCGAGATCAACGACTCGGCGCTCGTGGAACGCGTGCGGCCGCTGAAGATGCGCGGGCTGGCGCGGCGCATCGAACGCTGGTGTTTCCAGCGCGCCACCGGACTCGTCTTCATCTCTACCTATTTTCGTGACACCGCCCTCGCAGCCTACGGCGACATCGCCCCCTGCGTGGTGTCGCCCAACGCCGTGGACCTGCCCCGCTTCGATCCCGCGCGTTTCGATCGGGACCGCCTGCGCGAAGAGCGCGGGCTCACCGGACGGATCGTCTGCGGCCATATCGGCGTCTTCGCCCAATGGCATGGTGTGGACGCCTTCGTCGAGGCCATCGCCCACCGGCTGGAAAGCGTGCCCGACCTCGCGCTGGTGTTCGTCGGCGACGGCAAGACGCTGCCCGCCGTGCGCGAGCTGATCACGGCGCGCGGCTTGTCCGACCGCGTGCTGCTGCCCGGCCGCGTGCCGCACGACGAGGTAGCGAGCTGGATCGCGTGCATGGACTACGCCGTGCTGCCGAACTCCAATCACTACGGCTCACCCATGAAGCTGTTCGAGTTCATGGGCATGGGCGTCGCGGTGGTTGCGCCGGACTATGCGCCGGTCGCCGAAGTGATCGCCGATGGCCACACAGGCTGGCTGTTCCCCCGCGGTGACGCCACAGCCTGCGTGGAGCGCGTGCTAGAACTGGCCCAAAGGGCGGAAGAGCGTCGGCGCGTGGGCAAGGCAGCCCGCGACTACATCGCAAGCGAACGGCAGTGGCGCAACAACGCCGAGCAACTGCTTACCCTGGTACAGGCCGGAGCCTCGTCGTGATCGCTGTCGCCGCCGTCCTCGTCGTCCTCGCCGCCGCGGCAGTCCTGGTCACCGTGGCCATCCGCGTACGCAACATGCAGTACTGGCTGTGGGGCTACCTCACTCGGCGCAAGCCGCCGAAGGCCGAGGGCCCGGTGCACGTGCTGTTCTGCTTCGTTGACCACTTCGAGCCGAACTGGGGCCGCGTCGACATGGACACCCAGCGCCGCCGCGTGGATCGCTGGTGCAGCGAGTACCGCGCCATGGCCTCGCGCCACCGCGATGCCGACGGGCGCATGCCCCAGCACAGCTTCTTCTACCCGGAAGAGGAATACGTGGAGGAGCATCTCGACAAGATCGCCGCCCTGTGTGCCGACGGCTATGGCGAAATCGAGATCCACCTCCACCACGACAACGACACGCCGGAAAACTTCGTCGCCACGATGGACAGGTTCAACCGCCTGCTGCACGACAGGCACGGCGCGCTTCCTCGCGATCCGGTGACGGGCCAGCTGCGCTTCGCCTTCATCCACGGCAACTGGTGCCTGGACAATTCGCGGCCCGACGGCCGGTGGTGCGGCATCGACAACGAACTGATCCTGCTCAGGGAGCTTGGCTGCTATGCCGACTTCACCCTGCCCTCCGCACCGAGCGACACGCAGACGCGCATGTCCAACGCCATCTACTACGCCACTGACGATCCGCACCGCTGCAAGTCGCACGATACCGGTGTGCCGATGCGCGTCGGCGGCAAGCCGGTGGGCGACCTGCTGATCATCCAGGGACCGCTGGGGTTGAACTGGAAGGATCGCCGCTTCGGCATCGTGCCGCGCATCGAGAATTCGGATATCCGCAAGGGTTGCCCGCCGTCCCGCACGCGGGTGGACCAATGGGTGCGTACCGGTATCCACGTGGAAGGCCGCCCGGAATGGGTGTTCGTGAAGGTGCATACGCACGGCACGCAGGAGCGCGACATGGACACGCTGCTGGGCAAGCCGGTGGACGAGATGCACACCTATCTCGAAAACGCGTACAACGATGGCCGCGATTACGTGTTGCACTACGTCACGGCACGCGAGATGTACAACATCGCGAAAGCCGCGGAAGCCGGCATGACCGGCAATCCGGGCCTATACCGGGACTACGAGCTACCCCCTCCCGCGAGCAACAGGGTGACTGCCAGCGCCATCGCCTCAGCCTAAAGGGGATAGCAAATCCTCCCACTTTCCATCTCCTTTCGGAACATGACTTTGTTTATCTGAATCCAATGGGCTTTCTCTTGAGGGCTCAAGTTCGGCGCCGGATTTTCCCCATAGACGTCCATGCTGTGGATGTAAGAAGGTAGTCGTAACAGGGAGGGGAATCCCTTGCCGTCGCCCGCAAGGCCTGATCGAAGGACGCGCGCGTTGCGTTCCACGTCCGCGTACCCATAGCGCATGTGCGATGGATTGTAGCCGCCTACTGCCTCAAGCAATACGCGAGTCTGATAACTGAAGCATCCGATAATGCCATTCCATAAGATCAGTTCGCCATCCGAGGCCAAGGGACTCGACTTGAAAATCTCGGGCAACCCGATGAAGTGCACATTGTGCTGTGCCGCTTGCTCGATCACGTAACGCTCCCAACCCCTCATGGTGGGATAACAGTCGTCATCGAAGAGAAAGACGTGCTCACAGCCCTGGTCCATGAGGTAACGCAGGCACTTGTTGCTCGTGATGGCCACACCAACTCGCTCCGTGTCCTTCTCTACGCGCACAAGCGAGCCTTCCTCGCACAACGATGGGAACGCCTCGGGAACACTTCTAACATCCGTCGTGATAATGCCTATGCCGATCATGAAAAGGACTCGATAACCTGGCGCCGTATCTCGTTGATCCGGCGAAGCGAATAATTCTCTCTCACGTGCTCGGCGAGCCTCTCTGCCTTTTCCTTGCGGTAAGGCTCATCCTCCACCAGACGCTTCAAGATGGTCCGCCATTGCGACCTGCAGCCGGCCAGAAGGACGGCGTCTCCATCCGTGGAGTTGTCGTACGGATGTATCTTGGAGCCGACGAAGGCAAGGCCCTTGGCTCCCGCCTCCAAGGCTTTCAGGTTGCTCTTGGACTGGTTGAATATCGTTTCCACCAAGGGAGCTACGGAGATGGCGTGCCCGTTATAGACGTCCATGTAGGAGCATACCGGCCTTACCGGCTTGAACTTGGCAAAGCTGTACAGCGACCTGATCCTCGCCCACTGGGACGATTTTTCCTCGTTGCCGGCTATCACCATGTGATTCCTTGGCACGCACGACTGAATCATCTTCAGGTCCTCGAAATGCGTCGCCCCGCCTGCGTAGATGATCTTTCGGTCTTCGCAAGGCTCGGTCCGCGTGAACTGATCCTCATCAAAAGGCAGCGCATTCGGAACCAGAACAATGTTCGGGTTGTAGGGCCTTACTCGGCCGGCAAGATACGCGTTAGTCGCAAGGACCACATCGGCCCGCTGGATGTTACCGATGAGGGTTTGGGTTATCCCTGCGCGCTGGTAGGCGGCGTACAACACATGGTCCGGGCCTAAGACCACATCATCGTCGATATCGATGATGATCTTGATGCCTCTCTTGCGGATGACGTCAAGCCGGTCATGCGCGACAAGCAGCCGGTTGTAGAACAGGACGGGAACCTTAGCCTTGACATCGGTCAGGTATCGCATGGGGTTGGCGATGCGGTGATAGTTGCAGGCTGAATTTTCTGAAACGTGGTATGCCAGGAGCCCCAGAGTCCTCACTTGCTTCATCCTCAGCCACTCTTCTGGTATTCGTCCGTGGGCCGCGAGAACGGCTATGCGGAAATTACATGTGTCGCCTTGGCCCGGCAAATCATTCGCTAGGCAATTTCGGATCGCGGCGTCGCAACCCGGCGATCCGACTGATATTTGGAATTGTCTAACGACGGTGCATCCGACTAGGATGTGCGCCATGCCCCGTCGCCCGCCAAGCCTGTTCGTCCGTCTGCGCCGCCATCGCGGCGTGTGGATGCTTGCGCTGGCCGTACTGCTGTTCAAGGTCGCCATGTCGACGTTCTGCGCGCTGGACGGCCCGCGCATTGCTTTTGCCGATGGCTCGCCGGCCGGCGCGGCCGCCGTCGTCGGCACCGCGGTTACCAACGCCGACGACTACTGCGCACTCGGTGAAGGTGGCGGATGCCACTGCACCTGCGCGCATGCGGTCGCCCTGCCCGCACAGTGGACGGCCATGGCCGCGACGGAACTTCCGTCGAGCCTGAGCCCGCCCATTCCCGCGGGTGAATCGCCCGCGTTCGCACGTTCACCGCTGCGCCCACCGATTTCCTGAAGCCGAGCCGCCCGACGCCGGCCGCATGAGCGGCCGCGCCGATTCGCGTCCGACTCCAGGAGATCCACCATGTCTTTGCTGCGTACCGCGCCATGGGGCGCCGTGTGCGTGTGGGTGGCCGTCAGCGCCACCGCCTCACCCTTTCCGGCCGGGACGGCCGAACTATCTGCCCCGCCTGCCGTGCGCGATGCCGTGCGCGGCGTATGGGCGGCCAGCCCCGACGTGCAGGCCGTCGATGCCGAACGGCAGGCCGCGCAGGCGCGTGCGCGCGCGGCCGCGCAGCCGGTCTACAACCCATCGCTGTCCATCGAGGGTGAAAACGCCGACGTCGACCGGCGCACCGCCGGTGCGAGCCTGACGCTCGATGTCTCCGGCAAGCGCAAGGCGCGCATGTCCGAGAGCGAGGCCGAGATGCGCGCACGCCACGCCGCCTACGCGCTCGAACGCCGGCGTGTTGCTCTCGACTGGCTGCAAGCCTGGGCAAGTGCCGCGCTGTCGCGCGAGCAGGTCGAGTTGGGACGGCGACGTCTCGAACTGATGCGCCGCTTCGACGAACTGGCCAGGCAGCGACTCACGGTAGGCGACATAAGCAGCCCCGAGCGCGACCTTGCCGGGCTGGCGCTGGGCGAGGCGCGCATCCAGCAGGCGACGCTCGAAGCGCAGGCCGCCGACGCTGTCGCCCAGTTGGCGGCCGTCGGCGGAAGCTCGCCGTCGTCGCTCCCACCCCTGCCGAGCGAACTCCCGCCACCGTCCGATCAGGTTGCGCCCGTGCCGATAGGGGAACGGCCGGAGACGATCCAGGCCCGCGCCCAACAGGAGCGAGCGGATGCCGCCGTGACCGTCGCGGATCGCGCTCGCCGCCCTGACCCCACTCTGAGCCTCACCGGCGGCCGCGTCCGCAGCGGTGCGCGCACGGATCGCGTGGTCGGCATCGGCGTGTCGATCCCGCTCCCGGTCCGCAACGCCGGACGCTACGAGGTAGACGCGGCGCGTGCGGAGGCCGACGCGGCATTCGCCGCACGCCAGGCCGCCATCCGCCGCTCGGACGCAAGACTCAGCCAGGCGCGGGCGACCTACGAAGCCATGCGCCACGCCAGCGAGGGTTTCCGCGCCGGGCGCGCGAATGCGTTCGACGATCGCGCCCGGCTACTCGACAGGCTCTGGCAAGCCGGAGAGATCGGCACGTCGGATTACCTCGTCCAGTTGAAGCAGAGCCTCGACACCGAACTCTCGGGCCTGACGCTCGAAAACCAGACCTGGCAGGCCTGGTTCGACTATCTCGCCGCCTCGGGCCGCCTCGCCGACTGGCTCGGCGATACCAGCAAGGATCCTTCCCCATGATGCCGCTTCCCATCCGTCATACCGTGTTCTTCCTCGCCATCGCCTTCTTCGTCGTATCGGCGGATGCCACTGTACGCCCGGTCGACGATGCGCAGACCGCAACGTCGGACCCGCTGGTGCTCGAGCCCAAAGCCATCGAAGCGGCGGGCATCGTGGTCGACACCGCGCAGGTGCGCACGATGGCCGACCAGGTACGCGCGCCCGGCGAGGTGAAGATCGACGCTTACGCCACCGCGCTGGTTTCGCCCCGCGTCGCGTCGCAGGTGGTTGCGCGCCGGGCGAAGCTGGGCGACCTGGTGCAGGCCGGCCAGCCCCTTGTGGTGCTGTCCAGCGTGGACGTGGCCGAAACGCAGGGACAGCTCATCGTGGCCAGCCAGGATTGGGAGCGCGTGGCATCACTGGGCCCGCAGGCAGTATCGGCCCGCCGCTATAACGAGGCGCTGGTGCAGCGGGACCAGGCGCGTGCGAAGTTGAAGGCCTATGGCCTCTCCGACGCGCAGATCCGCGACCTCGTCAAGCGAGGGTCCGCCGCGGCGGACGGCAGCTTCGCGCTTCTGGCGCCGCAGGCGGGACGCGTGACCACGGATGATTTCATCGTGGGAGAGCGTATCGAGCCCGGGCGCACGCTGTTCACCTTGGCCGCGGAGTCGTCCGTGTGGGTCGAGGCACGCATGCCTCCCGCACAGGCCGACGAGGTGCGGGACGGCACACGCGTCACCGTGATCGCGGGTGGCAGCGAACTCGGAGGCCGCGTGATCCGGCGCTCCCACCGCACCGACGAGAAGACACGCACCGTCGACGTGCGCATTCAGGTTCCGAATGAGAACGACCTGCTGCATCCCGGCGACCTGGTGGAATGCCGCATCGAGGTCGCGTCGCAGTCCCGCAGCGTTGCCGTGCCGGCGCAGGCGGTGGTGCTCCTGCAGAACCAGCCCACCGTGTTCGTTCAGGGAAAAAAGCCGGGACAGTTCGAGCCCGTGCCCATTGAAACCGGCGAGACGCGCGATGGCTGGACGGCCATCAGGCAGGGCCTGACCGCTGGCACGTCTTATGTGAGCAAGGGCGCTTTCGCATTGAAGGCGAGGATCCTGCGCTCGCAGTTGGGAGAAGAATGATGCTGGAACGCCTCGTCGCACTCTCCTTGAAGTACAGGTTGTTGGTGCTCATCGGGTTCGCCGTGATCGCCGCGCTGGGTTACAGAGCCGTGCGTACCCTGCCCATTGATGCCTTCCCCGATGTCACGCCCGTGCAGGTCAACGTGTATACGGAGGCACCCGGTCTCGCGGCGGAAGACATCGAACCCTTGCTCACCACGCCCATCGAATCCGCACTGGCCGGTCTTCCCAAGGTCCAGGAAATACGCTCGGTCAGCCTGTTCGGACTCTCCTATGTGTCGGTCTATTTCGAAGACGCCATGGACGTCTATTTCGCCCGCCAACTGGTGAACGAACGCCTCCAGCAGGTGGGCGATCGCCTGCCCGCGGGCTACGGCAGGCCGGAAATGGGTCCCAACACCTCGGGGCTCGGACAGGTGTTCTGGTACACGGTGGAGCGCGCGGACGAGACCGCGGAGGGTGCACCGTCGGACATGGACCTGCGCACGCTGCAGGACTGGACGGTGCGGCTCGTACTGCGCACCGCCGCGGGCGTCGATGATGTCACGTCCTGGGGCGGCCAGGAAAAGCAGTACCAGGTGCGCGTGGACCCCATCCGCCTGATCGCGCACAAGCTGGGCTTCAAGGACCTGATCCAGGCGCTGGAAGCGAACAACGCACAGGTCGGGGGCAACTTCATCGACGTGGGCCGCGAGCAGTACCTCGTTCGCGGCCTGGGGTTGGTGAAGAACGCCCGGGACATCGGCAATATCGTGCTCAGGACCGAAGACGGCACGCCCGTCTACATACGCGACGTCGCGACGGTTACCGAAGCCGGCGCACCGCGCACCGGTGCGGTGACCCGTGACGGAAAGGAAGTGGTGATGGGCCAGGCCCTTTCCCGCATCGGGGAGAACGCCAAGAGCGTCGTCGATGCCGTGAAAGCCAGGCTGGACACCGTTCGCCAGGCGCTCCCGGCGGGCACAGTGGTCAAGCCGGTCTACGAGCGTACCGACCTCGTCAACGCCGCCGTCGGCACGGCCGTACGTGCACTCGTCGAAGGTTCCATCCTGGTGGCGCTGGTTCTCTTCCTTTTCCTCGGCGAACTGCGTAGTGCGCTGATCGTCGTGGTGACGTTGCCGCTGGCGATGCTCATTGCCTTCATCTGCATGGAGCAAGTGGGCCTGTCGGCCAACCTGATGTCGTTGGCGGGCCTCGCCATAGGCATCGGCATGATGGTGGACGGCGCTGTGGTGATGGTGGAAAACGCCTTCCGCATCATGGCGGAACAAAAGACGCACGGCGGGCAAGTGGACAGGAGCGCGGCGGTACTCGCCGCGGCACGCGAAGTAGCCAGTCCCATCGCCTTCGCCATCCTCATCATCATCGTCGTCTTCCTTCCCCTGTTCAGCTTGCAAGGGTTGGAGGGCAAGATGTTCAAGCCGATGGCCCTCAATATCAGTTTCGCGATGGCGGGATCGCTGCTGCTGTCGTTGACGTTGGTTCCCGTGCTCGCCGCCATGGTCCTCAAGCCCGGCGAAGAGAAGGACACCCGGCTGGTGGCCTACCTCAAGCTAGCGTATGCCCGGCTGTTGCGCTGGTGCCTTGCACACCGCAAGACGGTGATCGGCGTCGCCACGGCCTCACTGGTCGGCGCAGCCGCCCTCTTTCCCTTCCTGGGCAAAGAGTTCATGCCCAATCTGCGCGAGGGCGCCATCATGTGGCGCATTACTTCCATTCCATCGGCATCGCTCGACGAGTCCATCGACATCTCGCGACAGGTAGCCGACCGGATCAAGGCGGTATTTCCAGAGGTGGAAACCACGCTCGCCATGATCGGCCGCGCCGAGAAAGGCGAAACGGCCGACGTCAACTACATGGAGGTCTACACTCCCCTGAAACCCTCGGACCAATGGCGCGACGGGCAGACACTCGAAAGCATCCAGGAGGCCATGCAGTTGGAATTGGGCGCCCTACTGCCCACGGCGGTGGTCAGCTACACGCAGCCCATCCAGATGCGTATCGAGGAACTGATCTCCGGAGTGCGTGCCACGCTGGCATTGAAGCTCTACGGCGACGATCTCGGCGAGCTCGACAGGCTGAGCGGCAGGATCAAGGACGTGCTTGCCGGCGTGCCGGGGGTTGCCGACCTCGCGCTGGAGGCGAACATCGGCAAACCGCAGATCCGTATCGACGTGGATCGTGACGCGCTTTCCCGCTATGGACTCAACGCGGAGGATATCCTCACCGTGGTGCGCAACGGCGTCGGCGGCGAGCCGGTGGGTACCCTGCTCGACGGCGTCAAGCGCTTCGATATCGCGGTGCGCCTCGACGACACCAACAAGGCATCGGTACAGGACATCGAACGCATCCCGCTGGTGACGCCTTCGGGTGCACTCGTCCAGCTCAACCAGGTGGCAAAGGTGAGCACCGCGGAAGGCTATTCGTTCATCCGCCGCGAACAGCTGCAGCGCTATGCGGTGGTGCAGATGGATGTGCGTGGACGCGATATCGACGGCTTTGTGAAAGACGCTGAGATCGCCATCGCCAAGGCGGTGAAACTGCCCACCGGCTATTACACCGAATGGGGCGGGGCTTTCGAGAACCAGCAACGCGCCTTGCAGCGCCTGGCCATCATCGTTCCCGTCACCATCTTCTTCATCTTCATCCTGCTCTACACCGCGTTCAACTCGCTACGACATGCGGCCCTGATCCTGGCCAACGTTCCCTTCGCGACCATCGGTGGCGTCGTGGGGCTGTTCGTCACCGGGCAATACCTGTCGGTGCCCTCAGCCATCGGCTTCATCGCAGTGTTCGGCGTGGCCATGCTAAATGGCATCGTGCTCGTCAGTTTCCTGAACGACCAACAGCGTTCCGGACTAGACGTTCGCGAAGCGGTGTTGAGGGGTACGGCGCTGCGTCTTCGGCCTGTGCTCATGACGGCCAGCGTGGCGATCCTGGGGCTGGTGCCGATGCTGCTATCGACGGGAGTGGGCGCCGAAACGCAGCGCCCGCTCGCCACCGTGGTGGTGGGCGGCCTGATCTCTTCCACGCTGCTTACACTGGTGCTGCTGCCGGTGGTCTATGAGTGGATGGAGCGGAAGGCGAAACCGAGGTCGCAATCCGACGAGAGACACCGATGAAATGACGCAAGAAAAGATCGCTGGATTCTCCCAGAGGTCCTGCAATTCGTATCCAAGGACGGACAGGCTGCCGAGGAACTCCTCGTTCAGCCGTCACCCCGTAACGGGCGGCACGCGGTACCGATGTTCTGCACGGTGAAGTACGATTTCCGTATGTGAAACGGAATGAAATTGTGTCGGCCAACATCGCTCACGACGGTCCCGCATAGGATATGGACTTTTCACTATTCTAATTCATCACGACCTGCCAGAAGTAATTGTTATACATGGAAGTTCCACACCAGTGCACTGCTTAAGGACAAGTGGAACCAGCTGTATATTCGACACCACCGTCGAGCTTCTCGGCGGTGGTGTCATCCCTTTCTACACGATCGCAAGGAGAAGGATAATGAAGGATTCAAATACAAAATCAGAGCCAGTAACAAAGTACGGAAACATAGTGATCGTAGAAGCGGATGCGGTGGCGAAAACGATAAGAAAGAGCCAACTAAGGGAGCGACTGACCGTCCGCGTCGAAGTGCTGACACCCACTCCGTCTCTCTGGCTCACCATCATGGTTACCCCCGTACCCATTGCCTCGGGACCGGCTTTCGTGTTCAACCGTGTAAGGCCGGGCGTCCATCTCGAACATGTTTTCGACAACGACCTGGAATATCTCATCGATGCTGACCACATCAGGGCGTGGGGCAGCACCGTCGAGGGCGTTACGTTGAAGGGAACAGACTACCGCGTCATCGACGACGAGGCGGATCTGTAACCCAGTGAAACATAAACCCGACGAGCGATGAAGTGAGATATCCGGTTGCAATGCGACACAACGCAGAGTCGCTGCGGATTCTACCCAGCGACTTTCCAAGTCGTGACCTGTTCGGAGCCGGAAACGAGATCTTTCGATTATCGTGTAAATGCGATCGTCAGTCGCCAAGCCGAAAGGCGAACCCGAAGTAGCGATCGAGCGACAGCTCGGGATGGAATGGCACGATGCAGTACCGCTGCGGGTTCTCCCAGCGGTCCTGCAATTCGTAGCCAAGGGCGGACAGGCCGCCGAGGAACTCCCGCTCGGCCGTCACACGGTACGGGCAGCAGGCCGTGCCGATGTTCTGCACGGTGAAATACGATTCCCGCATGTGCACCGGCACCGAATTGAGTAGGAGGAAGCGTGGCTTCCGCTCCATGGCTGCCAATGCATCCGCCAGGGAATAGCTCAGGTATTGCAGCGAACCGGCTGCGAACAGCACGTCCACGCCCGACGCCTTCGCGATGTCGTCGGCGAAGCCCAGGCGCCGCGAGTTGTCATGTTCCGCCGCCCATCGTTCTCCGGCCGCGTTCACCGCCGGTAGAACGAAAGGCCAGCAAGATGTGACATCTCTCTCGCCATCCCCGCCGGCATGTCGCCGGCGGTGAAATGCAACTGGCGAACCAGATCAAGCGACTATCCTGTAAACGGAACTGCACATCGGTTGCCAATGGGTCGTGTAGACGGAGCCCCATGCCCTCACACGGTGTCCTAACTTGAACTGCGCGAGGTGGATGGTTTCAAGAAACCCATCGGTCGGAACCCCCGGTTCCCATGGCACGTCGAACCCGGGGCTACTGTCTGCAACGTCAAGATTAGTCAGGAACATTTGAGCACGGCTCGCTTCCGGGCTGGTGAAAGCAGGAACGCGAAGCGTAATTCCCGGCTCAAACTTTTTCATGGAAAGCGTGTCCCCGATCGCCTCCACGACTTGGATGTGGCCAAGGTGGCACAGGTCCGGAAATATTATGGCCTGTGCCCGGTGCCACATAAAAATCGCACCTTGCTTCGAGCTACCTATCTGATTTCCATCCTTGTTCGACATGCCATTTCTCCTTATGCACTCAAATGCGCACACAAGATAGCTCTGGTTCGACGAGCGTGCAACGCTGGAATTCCCCATAATATCCATAGTATTTCAATGGCATGTGAGACTCGAAATCGAAAATGCGCTTCAATGGGCGTCTATACCTCCGGCCGAGGGAGGTCGTTGCCCGATTAGCCTTCTTTCCGCAAGCAGTACTCAGGGGTACGGCGCTGCGGGCTGTGCTCATGACGGCCAGCGTGGCCATCCTGGGGCTGGTGCCGATGCTGCTATCGACGGGAGTGGGCGCCGAAACGCAGCGCCAGCTCGCCACGGTGGTTGTGGGTGGCTTGATCTCCTCGACGCTGCTTACGCTGGTGCTGCTTTCGGCGCTCTGCGACTGGACAGAACCGAAAGCCAGCAAGATGTGACACTCGCCCGAGTCTTCCACTGCGGTGAGGTTACCTTCCTCGCCGCCGCGTCATACCGCGTCGTTCTCCAACCACAATCAGGTAGTCATCAATCGCTGAAGATGCTGCAGCTCCGCTGTCAGATGTGCTTTCTACCATGCACCCTATTCGTATCACATCATCCACGTAGTTTACCAATTGATCATAAGGCAGACAGAGTTGGATTTCCTTCGCGGGAATGCTTTCGAAAATGTGACTGACGATGATAGCCGGCCCAAACCAGGGTAGTGCGAACAAAGTGAGTCGGTCAGAATCTCGAGTGCCCTCGGGAACCCTCACAACGATGGGTACGCAATCTTCCCCTGAGGAACTTAAGAACAGGTATTTAGGTTCGGTATAGCCATCCGCGAAATCGACGGGTCTCACTCGGATGACCCCCTCGACGTAGAATGACGAGTGCGACGGTGTCAAAGTGCGCTCCCCCTGCTCCACCTCGTAGTAGATGTAGAGGGCATTTTTCCTGTGATCCGATATGTTCACTGCGAAAGTGATGTCGTTTCCGATGTCCTCCGGTGCGACTTCAAGTGTCAGTCTCGCGTTTCCGGTTGGCGCCGTACCCAGAAGATAAAGCTGAATACGATTCCCCACTGCCATGTTCTCGAAAGGCTTGATCCTCACCGTAATACTCGTCGCGTCCTCCGGAATAACGTCCATTTGTCCCGGCCAGTTAAGCCCAACGGCTTCGTCGACCACTGGTGGGTAAGCCTCCGCGCCAACGTCGAAATTGACTGTGGGTGAACGCTCTGGAAGGCCGCCGCCGTCTGCCAGATAGATAGCGCGCAAGTTGATCCGCCGGGTGCCAGCGAATTGGATGGTATCTTCAGCCGTGACCGAAGCGACGAGATCGATCCCCGGATCTTCAGTCCGAACATCGATTAGAACCTCATGGAATCCTCCTATCAGGAATCTAACCGATCCGCCCTGATTACCTGAGAACGCGGGGAGACGAATTGTCAAGCCGCGTCTCAAGTGTTCCAGACTGATAAAACCGTCGGCGTCGGCCTCATCGAAACTCGGCGGGGGCAAAGCATATGGGGTCTCCACGACTTGCTTTCCTAGCATAATCGAACTCCTTGTAAGTTATGCACTGAAGCTGCGTTGCTCTGTGCAACGCGAGCATAAGCCCTTCGCTATGTGCGGGGAACCAGATTCAAGGTCCATTCAATATGTATTTATCGCCATCTCGGTGCTAACTGCCTGACTCTATGTCCATTAGCCGCGACACCTGGCGCACGGTCCGCCTAGTTAAACGTGTTTCCGGCATTGATACCGCATGCATCGAGATGGTCGATACATTATGGAAGACAGGTAGCGTTGAATACCTTGCGAGATCGAACTTACTGTAAACCGTGCACCGAGGCACACAAGGAGAAGTGACATGCCGGACAGGAGTGAAAAATCACGTGCCGGAGAAGCTGAAGGAGTTCACGAAAGACATGGAAATGAGGGCATGGGGTTTACTTGAACTACCTGACGATATCCTGTTGCGTATCGACGGCACGGATTACAAGATAGTGGCTTGACGTCTTTCCACCCTCCCCTCGCTCCGGCCAAGAATCGCGGCGCACGTCAGCCGCCCATCCGAAAGGCGAATCCGAAGTACCGATCGAGCGACAGCTCAGGATGGAATGGCACGATGCAGTACCGCTGCGGGTTCTCCCAGCGGTCCTGCAACTCGTACCCAAGGGCCGACAGACCGCCGAGGAATTCCCGCTCTGCGGTCACGCGATACGGACAGCAGGCCGTGCCGATGTTCTGCACGGTGAAATACGATTCCCGCATGTGCACCGGCACCGAATTGAGTAGGAGGAAGCGTGGCTTCCGCTCCATGGTTGCCAATGCTTCTGCCAGGGAGTAGCGCAGGTATTGCAGCGAGCCGGCCGCGAACAGAACGTCCACACTCGACGCCTTCGCGATGTCGTCAGCGAAGCCCAGCCGCCGCGAAGTATCGTGTTCCGCCGCCCATCGTTCACCGGCCGCGTTCACCGCCGGTACGTCCATCACGGTCCAACGCAGTCCCTGCGGATACGTCAGGTACCTCTGGTAGGCGTAATACGCGATACCGATGTGGCCGCCGAGATCGAACACGCTGCGAGCGCCCTCGGCGAACCAGCGGCCCAGCCAGTGGATCATCGGGTAGTCGTTGATGAACACCCGCCGCGTCCGTTCGCGGTACAGATCGGCCGATTCGGTGTTGTCGTAGCCGCTGGCGTGATCGGCTGGGATGCTGGCCTGCGCTTCGTCGAAACTGGGGAAGACGCCGCGGTAGATGTGGTGGGTCAGCGCCCGATGGGCGAAGAATGCCTTCCGGTAGCGGGTCTCGAGAAGCTGGCGGACCAACGGCAACCGAGCGGTCGCCTCCTGGTATGGCCGGGGCCCGACTTGCGCATTCATGGTTGCCTCCCGTAGACCGCCTGTTCGCGCACAGCTTGCACCCGTGGGCGGCACATGCACATAACACGGGCGTCTATACCCTCCGGCCGAGGGAGTTCGTTGCCCGATTAGCCTTCTTTCCGCGCGCGCAGGTCGGAACGCACACGGTGCAGGCCGCGGTAGATCCAACGGACCGGCGCGTACATACGAAACCCCGCCGTTGCACGCGTGGGCCGCACCACGTAGAGCGATCCGCAGGGGTCGGCTCGCGTCGACAGCAGACGCTTGTATTGGTTGTCGCCGTAGCCGAAGCTGATCCGCTCGCCGGGAAAACGGTCGAGCAGTCCCCTCACCGCCTGGAATACCGCGACCGATCCGATGCCCACCCTCGCCACGTCCTCGTCGTAGCCGAGATCGTCGACCAGGTAGGTGCCTCCGATGCGATAGCCGTGCACGTACGCCAGCGGCCTGCCCTCACGCAACACGACGTGGCCCACGAGGTGCCCCGCATCCGCGAGGCGCCTGAACAAGGCGATCCGTTCCGGTGCCTCCCAGTCGATGGGCAATTCGTCGTGATGCCAGGTACGCGCATAAACGATATTCATCAGCTGGCAGTACCGGGGCATGTCCTCGCCACGGTCGAATACGTGCAAGGCCGCGTCGCCACCCAGCTTGCGATAGGCGCGCCCCACCCGCTGCACCTGGTCCGCTCGCTTCTTCTTATCCATGGCCGCCAGCCATGCTTCCGACGACGACTGCGGATCGATCGACCAGTGCACCTGGTCGAGCAGGTTTGCGGATACGACGCGGAACCCGCCGTGGCCCGCGAGGGCGGAAGCGAACCGGTTCGGAACGTCCGTTTCCTGGATGCGAACGACGCGGATGTCCATGTCGCCGGCCAGTTGCCTGGTTGCCGCCAGTTCCACGGCGGCGCGTTCCACCTCGCCCGCGACCACGCCGCTGCCTAGCAGCCGAAGCGCCGCACCGCGATAGAGCTTCACTCGCCGCCCCGCCACGTCGAGACGTGCCGTATGGTCGATCGCCAGCAGCGGCAGGTACCCTGCCACCTGCCCATGTCCGTCGCGAACGACGACAACGTGCGGAACGGTGCCGTCCCGCCGGCTTTCCACTTCGAAGGCGACCCAGTCCGGATGCTGCACGACACCGCTTGCGGCACCGGGAAGCCCGGCCACCTGAGCGAGTTCGTCGCGCATGGCGTGCAACGCCTCAAGCGTAGGGAGCGTGGAACAGACGTAGGTCATGGGGCGGCCTTGGCCACGGGCGGATGGATGAATTCGAGGATGCGGACCAGCACTCGCCCCGGCGGTCCGAGCCTGCGGCCGATGCCGGTCATGAGTTGGAAGTCGTCGCCTGACCAGTAGCGCACCAGCGCGCTCCCCGGTACGTATACGGACACGAACACCGCCGCGCCGACGAGGAACCCGAGGCGCGACGGTGTCGCCTCGGTGACCGCCCATGCGGCCAGCGTGGCGACGAGTCCCACCGCGAACAGCCGCGACATGGCGGCGACCGGCAGGCCGCCGCTGGTGGCCTTGCGCAGGTAATGGATGGCGAGCGCCATTTCGACGATGCGGGTACCGGCATAGGTGAGCACCGCGCCGGCAAGGCCGAGGGTCGGCACCAGCGATATACCGAGCACGGCATTGGCGACAAGCGCCACGACGGCGATGCGGATACGGTCGTCCTGCCGGTCGACCACCGTCTGGAACGCCGCGATGCCGTTGCCGATCAGCAGCAGCCCGCCGAGCACAAGCGTCGCCTCGATCGCCGGGATGGCGTCGACATAACGGGTGCCGTACATGAGCCGCACGATCTCCGGCGTCGTCACCAGTCCCAGCCCCGCAATGGCGATGCCCACCGCCCAGTAGAACCTCGTGGCCTCGGAAAGGAAGCGGGCGGCGCGCGCGGTGCCGCTCTCTCCATAGGTTTTCGCCATGTACGGCAACAAGGTGGAAGTGAGCCCGACCGAGAACAGCTGCACGGCACCGCGCGTGAGCGTACCCGCGATCGCGAAATAACCGACCGCCACCGATCCGGTGAAGGTCGTGAGCAGGAAAACCTCGATGGTGCCGGCCCGGAACGAACTCATGAGGACCAGCGCCGCGGTGAGACGCAGGTGCCGGTTCACACGCACGGCCACGGTGGGCGGAATCGGCCCGCTTGCATACGGCCGGCAGCAACGCCGGTACGCAATGCGGTTGATGAGGTTGAGCAGCAGGCACGCGACGGCGAACAAGGCGACGAACGAGACGAGATCGGCATGCAAGACCATGGCCGCGAGCACGAGCAGCATGCCCACGATGCCGCCGATCACGGTGGCGATCGCTTCCGGTTCGAAGCGTTCCTGCCCTTTGCCGACGGCGACGAGCATGGCGTAGTTGGCCTTCGCGACGACGGCCACGACCACCAGTCCCATGATCGGCAACAGCGAGTCGTTCCATTCCGTGGGACGGAACAGCCAGCCGACCATGACGAACAGGCCGATGACGACGGCGGAACTGATCGTCTGTATACGCGAGAAGCGGGCCGCGAGATGCGAGGCGAGCTCCGGATCGCCCATGCCGTCGGCCTCGGCGATGAACTTCGTCGAAGACGTGGTCAGCGCGTGGTTGGAACAGACGATGAGCCAGCCGCAGAGCCAGACCGTGAAGGCGTAGCGGCCGAAATCGGAGGGGCCGAGCGAGCGGGCGATCCACACACTCATCAAAAGGCCGAGCGCGTATTCGATGTACGTGGACACCGTGACGATGCCGACGCTGCGCAGGACGGCGAGGCGGCGGTTCATGGCGAGGCGCTCCCGAGGCGCTGGGTTCCTGCCTTCGCAGGAACGACGGCCAGGCCTGCACCCGACGGCTGCGCCATCATCCATTGCGCGACGCCGGCACCACGGTTGTTCCAGTTGAAGCGGCGAAGGGTATCGGCGATGGCGGCGCATGCAGGGTTGTACGACGACGCCAGGACCGCGAAGCGCTTCTTCAGGGCCGCCGCCCGCGCCGGATCCCGCTCGAAGTACCATGCCGCGGCCACAGGCAGGCCCAGTTCCACGGTGTGTCCGTCGCTGTACCAGCCTTCCGATTCCTGGATCTTCATCAACGCAGGCGCTTTCGCCTGCGACGAGGACCAGTACCAGGCGATCTGCCCGCCCGGGCCGGAACAATCGTTGCGCCAGTCGTGCGGAGGCGCAAGAAGCTCAGCATCGATCCATCCATGGCGTTCAAGGTACTGGCCGAAGTCGGCGACCATGCCGGGGATGCGCGCGTCCGCCGTGACCAGCCACGCGTGCCACAGGCCGTCGACGATGTTCTCGCTCATCCACGGCGACGCGCCGCGCACGTCGTCCTTTCCGCCGGGGTCGTTCTCGTGCACGTTCCAGCTGTTGCGCCACGAGCCGTCGTCCCCGAGCCCGTCGGGGTTATGGCGCTGGTGCTCGTAGAGCCAGCCCACCCGCGCGTCGATGCGCTGGCGATAGCGTTCGTCGCCGGTGAGTTCGTATGCGGCCACCGTCTCGACCAGACCCAGTCCTGCAAGCCGTTCGGTGAAATAGTCCTTGGGATGCCGGTACGGACCCGGCGACGCATTCCAGCCCCCGGTGTTCCAGAGGTCCGCCATTTTTTCCACCGTGGCGCCGTCGTGCATCGAATCGTCACCGGTCAGCGCGACGGCGAGCAGGATCGGTTCGATGTACACATACTTGACGTCGCATGGCTTGCCATCGGGCAGCCAGCCGCCGCCGCACGATGGGCTCACGGGAATCCCATCGCGCTTGATGCCGGCCATGTACCAGCGATAGCTGGCTTCCGCGGCCTCGAGGTAGTCTGCGCGGCCCGTGCGTACATAGGCCTTGAACAAGGTCGACGGCCTGTCGAAAAGCCAGGCGGTCGTGTCGTTCGTCGGCATGGCCTGCGCCCAGCGGAATTGGGCATCCACGTAGCGGGCATAGGGCTCGTTGCGCGAAGCCACGGATTGGGGTCCGGCGATGAGCGATGACGTGAGCCATTCGGGTGTGAGGGACGCGATCGCCACGGGCTTGCCGTCGACGAGTCCTTCGCCAAAAGGCCAGCCCGCGGTGTTCTTGGTGCGCGGTGCATCGAATGCGAAGTAGTAAGTTCCCGGCGCGCCATGGAATTGCACGCGTACGGCACGAAGGCTGTCGTCGCGGAAGTGCCACGTCAGCATGGGCTTCACGGCCACGGCCACCTCGTCGCCGTGTGCGTCGAGCAGGCGCACGTGCGATGTGTCGCGCAGCAGTCCGGGCGGGAGTGGGATGCCGATCGTCACGGCGAGGCTGTCGCCTTTGCCGGCGGCCGGGCGCATGACTTCCACTTTGCGGGCGGAACGGGAGTCTGGGACCTGGGGGAACCCGGCGATCGGCTGGGGAATCGCCGCTGAAGCGGCTCCCACAGCAGCCACGGCGGCGCTGCCTTTTGTCGGGAAGGTGGCGAGAGCCAAGGCGAGGAGGCAACCCGGGACGATGAGGATGTGGCGAACGAGCATCGGCGAATCGGAACGAAAGGAGGTTTCCACATCGCGCAGCAACTTTCTGCGTTTACGGACACGGGCTGGAAAGTGCGAGTTCATGCCACCGACACGGCCGGGAGGCGGGTGTTCACGAGATGACGCTCCCAGGACAACGCGGTGCGGACGATAACGTCCAGGTCGTCATAGGACGGCCGCCAGCCGAGCACATCGCGAAGACGGTCGCTGCGGGCGATCAGCTTGGGAATGTCACCAGGCCGGCGCGGCAGCTCCACGACATTGAGGCGATGACCGGCCGCCTGCGCTACAGCCTCCACCACTTCGCGCACGCTATAGCCGTGTCCGTAGCCGCAGTTGAGGGTAAGCGATTCGCCACCTTTCCGCAGGTGGTCCAGCGCGCGCAGATGGGCGGCAGCAAGGTCTTCCACGTGAATGAAGTCGCGCACACCCGTGCCATCCGGCGTGTCGTAGTCCGTGCCGTAGATGGCGATGGAAGCACGCTTGCCCACCGCATGCTCGCAGGCCACCTTGATCAGCAGCGTCGCGTGCGGCGTCGAATGGCCGATACGCCCGGACGGATCGCAGCCGGCGACGTTGAAATAGCGAAGGATCACGTGGCGCATCGCGCCTGTCGCGCACCAGTCGCGCAGCATCGTTTCGGACATCAGCTTGGACGTGCCATACGGGTTGATCGGACACGTGGGTGTGTCCTCGTCCGCCACTCCCGCCTCGGTTGTGCCATAGACCGCCGCGGTGGACGAGAAGATGAACTTGTCGATTCCCGCCGCCGCACAGCAGGCGAGGAGGTTACGCGTGTTGCAGGTGTTGTTCCCGTAGTACTTCAACGGGTCGCTCACCGATTCCGGCACCACCGTGTGGGCCGCGAAGTGCATCACGGCATCCACCCGGTGGGCTTCCAGTACACGCGACACCAGGTCGATATCGCCGACGTTGCCCTCGACGAACGCCGCGCCCCGCACCGCTTCCCGGAAACCCGTGGAGAGATTGTCGATCACCACCACGCGGTCGCCGCGCTCGACCAGTTGTTGCACCGTGTGGCTGCCGATGTAACCGGCGCCACCCGTGACGAGTACCGAAGTCATGCGAGCCTCCCGGCGGTGGCCGGTGGAAAATTGCGGACGAGCCAGCCGCCGATGCCGTCGAGCAGGCGGGCGCGGTCGCCGGTGAGGATGTAGGTGTGGTCGGTTTCGGCGACGTACCGGGTGGTCACGGCCGGATGGTCCATGACGCGACCAAAGCATTCGCGAAACTGCCGCACATGGTTGAAGTAGTTGCTGATCCCGCCTGAGTAGACGAGGTAGAGCTTCATGCCGCGCTCCACCATGCCGGTGAAATCCGCGATCACCTCTTCCCGCGGCGCGGCCGCCACGGCGAATACGGGCTCCGATGCGGCGCGCTCTGCTCCGGCACCAGGCCTGCGCAGCAGCAACCGCGCCCAACGGCCGGGATCGACCAGGCGCGGAAGGTAATGGCGCAGCTTGTATCCGAGCGTGCGGTAGGCGTAGCCGTCGAGGAACACAGCGCCGGAAACGCGCGGATCGGTCGCGGCCACGATGTGCGCGTTCTGCGCACCGGAGCAGAGTCCTACCAGTACAAAGCGGTCGCAGCCCGCGCGCTCCTTCAGCAGGTTCATCGCATCGTCCAGGTCGGCACAGACCTGCTGCGCGCGCGTCTGGCCACCGCCCGTAGCGGTGCTGTCGCCCAGCGTCGAAAGATCGAAGCGCAAAGTCGGATAACCGGCCTCGTTCAATTGCCGCGTCAGTTCCACGTGCAGGCGGAAGGGGCCGATGCGATGGACGAGCCCCGCATTCAGCACGATCACTCCGGTCTCGCCGGTCGATTCCTCCGGCACGCCGGCGATGCCGACGAGGTGACGGCCTCGGCCGAAGCGATGGGCTTCCTCGCGCATCATGCCGTCTCCTGCAAGCGGCCGCGCACGGCCTGGATCACCGGTTGGGAAAGGATGGCGGTCTCCAGGCGGCGCAGGTCGTTCCACGGCGTGGGCGGGGCGATGCTGGCGACCTTGCCACGCGGGGTGGCGATCCCTTCCCATGCGGAAGACCCCTTCTCGCCGAGGGAGTCGAGCACCATCGTCGGCACGGTCGCCGAACCGATGCGCAGTGCGTTCAACTGATGGCGCAAGCGGTCGCCGATGTCGAAGCCTAGCCATTGCTCGGCCACGTCGGCGTGACTGCGCGGCCGTGTGAAGCGGTCCGCGTCCTCGCGCAGGGCGGCCTGCATCGCGTCGAGTGCCGACACGTAGTCGCCCCCGTCCAGAACGGGATCCCACGCGATCACTTCGCCGAAACGGGCACCCTCGGCGGCGCACATGGCGACAGTCGCGCCCAGGCGGGCACCGAAGGCCACGATGCGGTCCGCACGCGCACGCGCTCGCAGTTCAGACGCAGCCTCGACGGTATCGGCAACGCAACGCTCCCAATCGACCGCGGCCGTGGCACCCGCCGAATCGCCGGTGCCGTGGTAATCGAAGCGCAGCACGGCCAGCCCCTGACTCGCCAGAGCTTGGGCCAGTTGCCGATAGATCCGATGGCAGCGGATCAGGTCCTGTCCGAGCGGCGCGCACATCAGCACGGCCCGGCGCGCCGGCAATTGTGGCGCGTGGTACATCCCGAAAAGGCTGCCGCCGGGACCGAAGAAAAAAGGAAGTTCGGCGTCGGGCCGCATGCTCATCTCCGATACACCACGCCGACGAAGAAGCTCGTTGCCCGGTAGTCCTGGCCCGCGGCGTTGCTCGTGCGCTTTTCCCGTGCGACCGAGAACTGTCCGCTCCAATGGCGGTTCCATTGCCGGGTGAGGTTCAGGCCGAACCGCACGGTGGTGTCCTTGCGGTCCACCGTTTCGTAGTTCAGTTTGTCCGCCGTGGCGAATCCGCTCAGCGTGAGCGTCGGACGGATGCGATAACCGATACCGACGGTGAGGCCGCGATCGTTCTGGTCGAAGGTGGGATCCTCAACGTAACGAAGCTTGCTGTACGCAGGCGCCACGGTGACAGTGAGCCGCTCGCTGCGCCAGTTCCACGTGGCGTCGAAGCGGCGCTCTTTGTAGACCTGCGACCCGATGACGACGCTTCCGGTACCGATGCCCGCGCCGACCGTGCCGCTGCCCAGGCCGCCGGTGCCGGCGAACGGATCGATCGGCTCGGTGCCCACCGCTGCGATGCCCGCCCCGAAAGCGCCGGGCGTGGTGATGATGTCCTGCGCCGCATCGGCGTACTGGTAGGCACCGGACACGGTGATGGAATTGCGCAGCGTGGGCTCCCAACCAAGGCGCAGCCGCACCAGCGGTGCGGAGTTGGTGCGGCCGTTATCGAATTCCAGCCGGCTGCCGCCCACCAGTACGTCCGCATCGAAATGCGCCAGCGTGCTGGTGTAGCGCACGAAGGCTTCCTTACGGTCGTAGTCCGCGTTGGTGTCCTGGTTCTGGTTGTCGAAGTTCACGCGCTGGAACTCGACGTTGCCGGAAATCGTGTCGGTGGGGCTCAAGTCCCGGAAGACACGAAAGGCCGCGAGGCCTCGCGACGAGTCGAAGTCGTCCACTTTCGATGCGTAGCTGTTGATATAGCGCAGTTCGAACTGGCCGCGCGCGGACTGCCCGAAGCGCATGCGCAAGGTCGGGCCCATCACCAGCACGTTCGTCTGCTGCTGGTTGTCGGGCGAATCGCTGGCCAGCTGATCCACGGGCTGCACGCCCGCATAGTCCTCGACCGAGAAGTCGAGGCGGTCCTGCATGATCGTCCAGTTGCCCTGCCCCGCCAGCTGCGTCTGCAACTGGGAGTCGAAGTGGTTCTGCAGGTATTTGCGGTATTCGACGGTGCCCGCCACGTTGGCCTGGAAGGTCGAACCCATCTGCGTGAACTGGAATGTGCTGCCCGGCGTCAGCACGTTCTCGCTGACCGGGTTGTCCGACGACAGCGCGATGTTGTTGCTGCGCTCGATACCGGCGTAAAGCGTGTAGTTGAGCGTGCCGGCCAGCACCATCGAGGGTGCCGTCGCGAGTCCGACTACGATGGCACAGGCAAGCCTGGACGACGACGACATGATCCCTCCCCTGTGCCCCCGGTTCCCAGGGAGCCGCGCGCTCAAGGCGACTGGTTGAACACCACCCCGGCGAGTTTCGCGGGGTCGAAATTGGCGACGGCCTGGTTGATCGAGGCGGGCGTATCGCGCCCGTAGCCGGCCACCAGCACGACGAAATCAGCAAGGTCCGAGAGGATGCGCGCATCCGGCGAGCCCTTGACCGGTGGGCCGTCGAGGAACAGGTAGCGGTCGGAGTAACGGCAGCGCAGCGAATCGAGCACCGCACGCATGCGGAACGACGAGAAATACTCGCTGCTGTTCTCGCGCGACCGGCCCGACGGAATGAGACGAAGACGCGGCACGCCGGTGGGATACATGATCGACGCGATACCCCGCGACGGATGTTCGAGGAAATCGATCAGGCCCCCGGTTCGCGGTTCCACGCCGAAGGCCTTGTGCTGGTTCGGGTAGCGGAGATTGCAATCGATCAGCAGGCTGGTCTTCGACTCATCGAAAGCGAATGCGGTTGCAAGGTTGCGTGCCACGAAGCTGCCGCCGGAGCGCGGGCTGACCGCGACCACCAGCGTGACGAAATTGCTCTCGCCGGCCATCTCGAGCAACCGCGTGCGGATGCCGCGGAAAGCGTCGGATTGCTGGCGGACGGATTCCTCGCGGTGGATGAGCCGCTTCCGTTCGCAGTCAATCGGGGCCAGCGTGCTGCCCTCCTCGCGCATCCTGGCGATGGAATGGCCCGGCGTCGCTTGCTCGCCGTGGCGGGTGGCGACCACGTCGCCCAGTTCGATGTTGTCAGCGGCCATCTTGTTCATCGTCAACCCTTGATCCTCAGCCAGAACACCAGGAGGTAGACCGCTCCGACGCCCGCGACGATCATGGCGAGCATCGTGTTCTGCAGGTGCTCGCGGCGCCGGTCGCGCGGCGTGGGATAGAACGGAACGCTCGCCAGGATCGGGAAACCCGTGGCGCGCTCCAGCTGCGCCACGGAGCGCACGCGTGGATCGAAACGGGCCACGGCGAAGAGCAGCCCGAACGGTACGGCCAGCGACAATGCGAGACCGGCCAGGCCGAAGTGCATGAAGCGCAGGCCGGTGGGCACCAGCGGCATGACGGCGGGGTTCTGCACGAGGAAGGTCAGGCCGCGCTGCTCGGCGTCGAGGTTCATCGACACGCGGGCGTTCTCGCGGCGCTTCAGAAGATCCTGGTAGACATCGCGGTTGACGGTGTAGTCACGAGTAAGCTCAGCCGTGACGTTCTCCGAATTGGCGATGCGCTTGCTGCGCTCCAGTTCCGCCTGCAGCATCGCCTCGCTGGCCGATACACGGGCGGCACTGGCGGCGGCATCGCTGCGAATGGCGGCAAGCTGAAGGCGCATCTGCTGGTAGACGGGATTCATGGTCACGGCGTGGTCCAGCGGCATGGCGCCACCCATCACGCGCTGCGCGCTGGCAGCCTGCGCCTGCTTGCGCAGGTCCTCGATCTGGTGGCGCAGGCGGACCACGTCCGGGTATTCATCGGTGTAGGTAAGGCGCAGGGTGTCCAGCTGGCCTTGCAGGTCGGCAAGCTGCGTCTGGTAGATGCCCCCTACTGTCTGCACCGCGTTGACCTCGGATTCGCCACTGAGTTGCGACGAGAGCACCCCGGCCTGGGACTGCTTTTGCATGTAGTCCATGCGGTTGTTTTCGATCTGCGTGCGCAACTGGCCGATGCGCGCGTTGGTGTCGGTTTCGCTTCCGGGCCGGGCATCGGCATTGGCGTCGCGATACGCCTTGAGCTTGTCTTCCGCGTCGGTGAGCTTCGTGCGGTAGGCCTCGACCTGGCTGTTGATGAACTCGTACGCTTCGCGGCTCTCGCGCTGCTTGGAGGCGAGGCTCTCGCTGATGAACAGCTGGCCGAACGCGCGGGTGACCTCGAAGGCGCGCTTGGGATCGGAATCGAAGTAGCTGATCGTGATGAGATTGTCGCGGTTGTTGGCGATCTTCGTCCGCGCCTTGATGCCCTCGACGATCTTGTCGCGCTCCAGCGGCGAGGGGTTGCCCGCCAGCCAGCCGCCCGTCTTCAGCACTTCGTCGAGCACCTTGCGGCTGAATATCACGTCGCGTGCAATGCCTGCGCGGTTCTTGTTGCCCGTGGCTGCCGCCGCGCCTTCCATCAGGGGCGTGATGATGCTCGCTTCCTGGGCAAGGATCGTCGTGGATGCTTCGTATTTCTTGGGCCACACCGTACCGACCGCCAGCGCCGCGAGTGCGATCGCCGCGAACATCACGCCCATCGCGATACGCCGCCTGCGTGCTTCGCCCACGAGTGCGGGCAGGATGCCCGAGAAAGGAACGAGTTCGCCGCTCATCGAATTACCCCTTGCGTCCGCCTGCGGCGGAGTCGGTCAGAATGCACGCTGCGGAACGGTGATCACGTCACCGGGCTGCACCGGATAGTTGTTCGCCAGGTCGCCCTGCTGGAGGATCTTTTCCAGCCGCACCGCATAGGACTGCGTGGTGCCGCCACCGTCGCGGCGATAGAGTTCGGTGCGGTCCGGTGCGGCGAATTCGGTCGTGCCGCCGGCGGCAAGCACCGCGTCGAGCACCGTCATGCCCTGCCGGTAAGGAATGGAGATGGGACTGCGCACGGCGCCCGTGACGCGAACGCGCGACAGGTATTCGTGGCTGCGCAGCGCGGTGAGGATCACCGCCACCTGCGGGTCACGGATGTATTGCGCGAGCTTCTGCTGGATCTCGGCGCCTACCTGTTCGGTGGTACGCCCACCCGCGGGAACATCGCCGACGAGCGGCACCGTGATCTTTCCATCGGGTCGTACCGGCACGCTGACGCTGAGGTCGGGGTTGTGCCAGACCGTGACCTGGAGCTGGTCGTCCACACCGATCAGATAGGCGTTCACCGCCTGGCTTTCCGCCGCGGCCTTCGGTGGCGGCGACGTGCTTCCGCCGGTGGCGCATGCGCCCAACAGCAGCGTGGCGGCGAGTGTGGCAACGCGATTCCAGACCTTCATGATGAACACCCGCCCCTGTGACTTCGTCGAGCGGTATCGTCATTTCAATATCCTTCGGCGTCCATTCCAACAGCCCGCCTATGCCATTCGACCGACGGCGTCCGGGTGCGCTTTGCGCCATGCTGGACACTCGTTCCGGGGCGCTCGAGGCACGCGTTTGACCGAGTTGCTCGACATGGCGGAAAGGCTCACGCATCCGGCGGTGCAATCGCTGCTGCTGGGCGCGCTGTCGCTCGCCCTGGTGTTTCGTCGACGGGCCGGCTTGGCGGTGTGCGCTGGCGTGCTGGCGGTGGCCTGGCTGTGGATGGCCTCCACGCCCGCCCTCGCGCTCACGCTGCGGAACACACTGGCGGTCACTGGCGAGACGGAGCCCGTCCATGCGGATGCCATCGTCGTGCTTGGGGGCGAAACGCTTCCGCGCGTGGCCTGGTCGCGCGTGGAGACGCGCGCTGGCAAGGGCCTGGCCCTATGGCGTGGTGGATACGCGCCACTGCTCGTGGTATCCGGCAGCGACCAGGCACGCACGTTGGCGGAAGGCTACGCCGCCGCGGGTGTGCCGGTACGCGACATCCGCGTGGAAACGCAAAGCCGGAACACGCATGAAAACGCGCGGAATTCAGCCGCCATCCTGGCCGCCGGCGCAGCGTCGGACATACTGCTGGTGACCTCCGCCATGCATATGCGGCGGGCGGCGGCATCGTTCCGGAAGTTCGGCATCAAGGTATCGCCCGAGCCCACCGACGATGCTTACCGTGCGTTGCTCGGTGCGCCCGCCTGGCTGCCTCGCCGCGATGCCCTGAGCCTCACGGCGCAGTGCCTGCGCGAGCGGATAGCCCTTTGGGTCTATCACCTGCGCGGCTGGATCTAGCGGCGCAAAAGATCGCGTTGCCGACCGCGCCCTGAGTTACGGGTCGTCGGTCTCGATCTGCAGCGACGTCTTCCCGTCGCGCCGGATCAGCCCCGGACCGAACTGCACGACCTTATCGTCCTTCAGGACGACCGTGTAATCCTTGTGCGAGAAGGAGAAGCGGCCCGGCCGGCGGTCGAGCCAGCTGAGCACTTCGTATCCGACGATGGTTCGGTCGGAGTCGGGACGGCCCAGCCGGTCGATCACTTCGTCGCGGGGCGTGCCCACGTTCAGCCGGGCGATCTTCGCCGCCATGCCCTGACACCCCGCGAGTCCGGCCACCAGGACGGCCACGGCGATCGCTCGTTTCATCCTCACCCCCGCAAGGGACTGCATCCGGGCGATGGTAGCAAATACATGCGACCTGCCCGCGCCGCGCCCTCAGCGTGTCGTCGCCGGTGCCGGCGAAGCGGGCTTCTGGCCCACCGGTTTGCCATGCGGGTCGACGAGGTGGCCCTGCGCGTCCCGGCTCTGGTCGTTGGCGTCCTGTACGCGATTTGTGACACCGGGCCGGCCGGGTTCCACGGGCGCGAGCCCGCGCTCGGTGGCGCCCGCATCCGACGCCGGGTTCACCGGTGCCGCAGCCGGGTTGCTCCGGACCGATGACGGCGGCGCCGGCAGCGGCAACGGCTTATTCGCAGGGTCGGCGGCCTGTGGCCGGCTCGGGGTGACCTGCGCTGCGGCACAAGGCACAGCGGCCAGGACCAGGACGATGGCGAAGATGGACGGACGCATGATGGCTCCGGTTGCGGCGCGACGGCGGCGCTTTGGAACCGACGCTACCGCCCGCCGTGTGAAGAAGGCATCTGCCGGGTCAATTCAGTTCGTCCGGGTGCGGGCCCATGCGGTTGCCGGCGTCCAGCCCGTCGATGGCCTGCATATCCTCTGCCGACAGTTCGAAATCGAACACGTCGATGTTGGAAACGATGCGTTCGGGCGTCGCCGATTTCGGGATCACCATGTGCCCGGACTGCACGTGCCATCGCAGCACGACCTGCGCAGGCGATTTGCCGTACTGCTTGCCGATGCGGACGAGGACCGGATCCTTCAGCAGCTTGCCGCCCTGCCCGAGCGGACTCCACGCCTCCGTCACGATGCCGTGCTTCGCATGGGCGGCGACAAGGTCGCGCTGGGCGAAATCCGGATGCAGCTCGATCTGGTTCACCACCGGCACGACACCCGTTTCGCCGATGATGCGATCGAGGTGTTCCGGCTGGAAATTGGAGACGCCGATGGAGCGGATGCGGCCTTCCTCGCGCAAGCGAATGAATGCCTTCCAGGTATCGAGATAACGATTCTTCTTCGGCGTTGGCCAGTGGATCAGGTACATGTCGAGGTAGTCGGTGCCAAGGCGCTCCATGCTGTCGTCGAAGGCACGAAGCGTCTCGTCGAATCCCTGGTGCGCGTTCCAAAGCTTGGTGGTGAGGAAGATGTCGCCCCGCGCCACGCCCGAGCGTTCCATGCCCTGCCGCACGCCGCGTTCGTTGCCGTAGATCGATGCCGTATCGATGGATCGGTATCCCGCAGCCAAGGCATGGGCGACCGCCTCGGCGGTTTCGGCGTCGGGAATCTGGAACACACCGAAGCCGAGCTGCGGAGCGGTGTGGCCATCGTTGAGGGTGATGAGCGGAACCTTCACTGCCATGGGGATCTCCGGGTCTGGGCCACCCCCGATAGTCGCCATGGCAGCGCATGCTTAATGTGATGGGTAGCCGGCTGGTCAGTCGCCGCGCGCGGCGTAACGGGTTTCCACGTAATTGTCGAGAATGGCGACGAATTCTTCCGCGATACGGTCGCCGCGCAGCGTCATGGCCTTTTCGCCGTCGATGAACACCGGCGCCGACGGCGCCTCGCCGTTGCCCGGCAGCGAAATGCCGATGTTGGCGTGGCGCGATTCGCCCGGCCCGTTCACCACGCAACCCATGACGGCGAGGGTGAGGTTCTCGACACCGTCGTATTTCACGCGCCACAGCGGCATCTTCTCGCGCACGTGGCCCTGCACGGTTTTCGCCAGTTCCTGGAAGAACTCGCTGGTGGTGCGGCCGCAGCCCGGGCAGGCCGTGACAAGGGGCGTGAAGGCACGCAGGCCCATGGTCTGCAGGAGTTCCTGCGCGACGATCACTTCCGTGGTGCGCGATTGCCCCGGTTCGGGCGTGAGCGAAATACGGATGGTGTCGCCGATGCCCTCCTGCAGCAGCACGCCGAGCGCGGCGCTGGATGCGGTGATCCCCTTGGAGCCCATGCCTGCCTCGGTCAGCCCCAGGTGCAGCGCGTAGTCGGCACGCCGGGCAAGGTCGCGATACACGGCGATGAGTTCCTGCACGCCCGAGACCTTGCAGGACAAAATAATGCGGTTGCGTGGCAACCCGAGGTCCTCGGCGCGGGCCGCTGAATCGAGCGCCGAGCGGATCAGCGCCTCGCGGGCGACGTGACTGGCGTCCCAAGGGTTCGCCCTGCCCGCGTTCTCGTCCATCAGCGCGGCGACCATGGACTGGTCGAGCGAACCCCAATTGGCACCGATGCGCACCGGCTTGTCGTAGCGGATCGCCATCTCGATGATCGAAGCGAACTGGGCATCCTTCTTCTTGCCGAAGCCCACGTTGCCGGGGTTGATGCGGTACTTGGCCAGCGCCTCCGCGCACGCCGGCTCGCCTTCGAGCAGCTGATGGCCGTTGTAGTGGAAGTCGCCGATGAGGGGCACCGACACCCCCATCATGTCGAGCCGCTCGCGGATGCGCGGCACCGCGGCGGCGGCCGCGGGCGTGTTGACCGTGATGCGCACCATCTCGGAGCCGGCACGGGCCAGTTCGGCCACCTGCTTCGCGGTGGAGGCCGGATCTTCCGTGTCCGTGTTGGTCATCGACTGCACCACGATGGGCGCGCCGCCGCCCACCTGGACGCGGTCGATCAGGACGCCCGTGCTGGGGCGGCGTGCGCCGGCTTCCGCGGGGCGCGGGCGGCTGGAGAGGTCTTCGGTCATAGCGAGGATTTTACCGCATATCCCCCTAAACTACGGAACATGAACGTTCGCCACAGTGCCACCGGTTTCTCGAATCGCCTGTTCGCCGAGCAGGCGCTGAGCCGCAGCGCGGGCGCGCCCCTCATCGGGGGCAACGCCGTCGAACTGCTGATCGACGCCCGCGCGCATTTCGACGCATGGCTCGCGGCCATCGCCTCCGCCCGGCGCCACGTGTTCCTCGAGAACTACATCGTTCGCAACGACGCCATCGGCCACGCGTTCCTCGACGCCCTGGTGGAGCGGGCAAGAGCCGGCGTCTTCGTCGCCGTGATCGCGGACTGGGCCGGCTGTCTGGGCCAGTCGCGGTCGTCGTTCTGGAACCCGTTGCGGCAGGCCGGCGGCCACGTGCGCATCTACAATCCGCCCCGCCTCGGCAGTTCGTTCGGCTGGGTGAGCCGCGACCATCGCAAGGTGCTGGTGGTGGACGGCGAGGTCGGCTTCCTGTCGGGGGTCTGCGTCAGCGAGAAATGGCTGGGCGATCCGGCCCGCGACGTGCCGCCCTGGCGAGATACGGGCGTGATGCTGCGCGGACCGGCCGTCGCCGAAATCGAGCACGCGTTCACCGACAGTTGGCGCGAAACCGGCGAGCCGTTGCCGGAAGACGAACGCCTGTCGCCGCCGGTGTCCTTGCCCGAGGCCGGGAACGTTTCGCTGCGCGTCATCGCCACGCACCCGAGCACGGCGGGCATGTACCGCCTCGACCAGATGGTGGCCGCGATGGCCACGCAAACGCTGTGGCTCACCGACGCCTACTTCGTCGGCGTGGCGCCGTATGTGCAGGCGTTGTCGGCCGCCGCACGCGACGGCGTGGACGTGCGCCTGCTGGTACCCGGCAGCAGCGATATTCCCATGGTGGCGAGCATGTCGCGCTCGGGCTACCGGCCGTTGTTGAACGCCGGCATCCGCGTATTCGAGTGGAACGGCTCCATGTTGCACGCGAAAACGGCCGTGGCCGACGGCCGCTGGGCGCGGGTCGGGTCGTCCAACCTCAACATCGCCAGCTGGCTCAGCAACCGCGAGATCGACGTGGCGATCGAAGACGCCGGCTTCGCGGGCCAACTCGCGGCGCAATACGAAGCGGACCTCGAAAACAGCACGGAGATCCTCCTGCGCGGCAGGCGCAGGCGCACCGGCAACGAGCGCATGCGCAGCCGGTCGCCCCGCCCGCCCCGGCCACGGCGTGCGGGCGGCAGTTCCGGCCGTGCCGCAGCCGGTGCGTTGCGCATCGCCAATACGGTCGGCGCGGCGATCACGCAGCACCGCGTGCTGGGGGACACCGAGACCGGGCCCATTCTCGCGGGCGCCGCAACGGCCCTGGCAATCACTGCCATAGCGGTCATCTGGCCCGCGGCGATCGCATGGCCGCTGGCACTCCTGGGGGCGTGGTTCACGGTGAACCTCTTCGTGAACTGGTGGACGCTCAGGCAGCGCCGCACGCAGCCCGGGCAAGCACCGGGCGACGATTCCACATCGGAATAGCTAGCCGCGCGTCTTGAAATGCAGGGGTTGCGCCTCGGCGCGCGGGGCCGCGGGGCCGCAACTGTTGCACGAACCGCAGCCATCGCCGCAGCTGCCGGTTGCGGTCGCCGGCTGCAGCTTGCGGCCAAGGAAGCGGGAAGCGGCCGGACGCCCTTCCCTGTTCAGGCTGGCCGACATACGCGCCAACAAGCGGGCCGACGTCTTCGGCAAGAGCTTGCGGAAGGCGATCAGCGCGCTCGTCGCGACGACGATGGCGATGATCGCGCCCTGTATCACGTCGAATGCGTTCACGAGAGCGCCCTCGCGATCTGGTAGGTAGCCAGCGAGGCGAGGTAAGCCAGCCCGAACAGGTATCCGGCGGCCACGGCCACGTTGCGCCATGAATTGGTCTCGCGGCGGATGACGGCGAGCGTGGACATGCACTGCGGGGCGAACACGTACCAGGCAAGCAGCGACAACGCCGTGGCCAGCGTCCACTGCTGCGCGATCACCGGCCCCAACTGGGAAGCGAGCGCATCGTCGCTGCCCGACATGGCATAGACCGTGCCCAGCGCTGCGACCGCCACTTCGCGAGCGGCAAGACCCGGCACGAGGGCCACGCAGATCTGCCAGTTGAAGCCGATCGGCGAGAACACGTATTCGAGCATGCGCCCCAGGCGCCCGGCGATGCTGTAATCGATGGCCGGTTGCGTGGCACCGGGCGGCGGCCCCGGGAAACTGGAGAGGAACCACAACAGCACGGTGAGCGCGAGGATGATGCCGCCCACCCGCTTCAGGAAGATCATGGCGCGTTCCCACAGGCCGAGCGCGATATCGCGCACGTTGGGAAGGCGATAGGACGGCAATTCCATGATGAGCGCGTGCTCGCTCTTGTCCTTGCGCAGCCGCTTCATCACGAAGGCCACGCCCAGCGCGCTGAAGATGCCGGCGAAGTAGAGCGTGAACAGCACGATGCCCTGCAGGTTGAACACGCCCCACACGGTGCGGCTGGGAATGAACGCCGCGATGAGCAGCGTGTACACGGGCAGCCGCGCGGAACAGGTCATCAGCGGCGCCACGAGGATCGTGGTGAGCCGATCGCGCGGGTCCTGGATGCTGCGCGTGGCCATGATGCCGGGGATGGCGCAGGCGAAACTCGACAGCAGCGGAATGAATGCGCGGCCGGTAAGGCCGACGCGGAACATCATGCGGTCCAGCAGGAAAGCCGCGCGCGGCAGATAGCCCGACTCTTCCAGCACGAGGATGAAGAGGAAGAGGATGAGAATCTGCGGCAGGAATACCAGTACCGCGCCCAGCCCGGCGAAGAGGCCGTCGTTGAGCAGACTATGCAGGGCGCTGCCTTGCGGCAGGAAACCCGTGACGAAGCTGCCGAGCGCCGCGATACCGGCTTCGATGGCGTCCATCACCGGCTGCGCCCAGGAGAACACCGCCTGGAAGATGAAGAACATGAGCGTGGCGAGGATCGCCAGGCCAAACACCGGGTGCAGCGCCCAGCGATCGATGGCATCGTCGATGGCCACCGTGTCGCGCGGCAGCGTGACCGTGTCGGCGAGGATCGCGCGAACCTCAGCATGCAGTGCCTCGACACCGGCAGCGTCGATCGGCGCGGGCACGATGTCGGGCACGGTGGCATCGATGCGCTCGATGAGCGCCTTCGCCCCACCCCGCTTCACCGCGATGGTTTCGACGACGGGCACGCCGAGCCGCTGCGAGAGGCGCGCCACGTCGATGACGATGCCGCGCCGGCGGGCCGCGTCCATCATGTTCAACGCGAGAACCACAGGCCGGCCCAAGCGGCGTACCTCGAGCACGAAGCGAAGGTGCAGCCGCAGGTTCGTGGCATCGGCCACGCAGACGATCAGGTCGGGAGCGGCCTCGCCCGGATAACGCCCGTGGCAGACGTCGCGGGTAATGGCTTCGTCGGGGCTGGTGGCGTCGAAGCTGTAAGCGCCGGGAAGGTCGAGGACATGCAGCGTACGTCCGGAAGGCGCCACGAAACGGCCTTCCTTCCGTTCCACCGTTACGCCGGCGTAGTTCGCCACCTTCTGCCGGCCGCCGGTGAGCTGGTTGAACAGCGCCGTCTTGCCGCAGTTGGGATTGCCCACCAGGGCAATGCGCAGGGCGGCGGCGCTCATGCCGCACCGCCCACGGAGACTTCTACCCGGGCCGCTTCGGTCTTGCGGAGCGCGAAGCGTGTGCTGCCGATCTGGATCAGCAGCGGATCGCCACCCAGGGGGCCGCGGGCTACGAGGCGAACCGGTTCGCCCGCGACGAAGCCCAGGTCGCGCAAGCGCTGCGCGATCGGGTCGGCGGGATGGGCATCGGTAACTGACTGGACCACGGCTGGGGCACCTTTCGGCGCGTCTGAGAGGCGCACAGGGGTTACTCAAATAAGAACTGTTCGCATTATATGCCTTTACCGGGAGGGCTGCATCCAATCCCCTACCCCGTATGATTCCCGGCTTCCATCAGGAGTTTCCGCCATGTCCGCCGTCGAACTGGTCCGCAAGGGTGTCGTTGCCCATCTCGTCATGAACCGGCCCGAGGTGCACAACGCCTTCGACGACGCCCTGATTGCCGATCTGACCGCCGCGCTCGACCGCCTGGAAGCCGACGACGGGGTACGCGCGGTGGTGCTGACGGGCGCCGGAGCAAGCTTTTCCGCCGGGGCCGACCTGCGCTGGATGCGCGGCATGGCTGCCGCCTCCGAGGACGAAAACCGCGACGATTCGCTACGGCTCGCGACACTCATGAGGCGCCTGCAATTTCTTGCGAAGCCGACGATCGCCCGGGTGAACGGCGCGGCGTTCGGCGGCGGCGTGGGCCTAGTGGCCTGCTGCGACATCGCCATCGCCGCCGAGGGCGCGAAGTTCGCGCTCTCCGAGGTGAAGCTCGGCCTCGTGCCGGCGGTCATCTCGCCGTACGTGGTCGCGGCAATCGGCTTGCGCCATGCACGCCGGCTGTTCCTCACGGGCGAAGCGTTCGGAGCGAATGCGGCCCTGCGCATGGGGCTGGTGCATGAGGCCGTGCCTGACGGCGAACTCGACGCCGCCGTCGACCGCGTGACCGGCCTGCTGGCGAAGGGCGGCCCCGTAGCCCAAGGCGAGGCCAAGCGGCTCGCGCTGAGCATGGGGGGCATGACGCCGGAGCACATGGAGCGTATCGACGCGGAAAACGCCGCGCTGATCGCGCGCCTTCGGGTCTCGCCAGAGGGACAGGATGGCCTCTCGGCGTTTCTCGACAAGAGCCAACCCTCGTGGTTGGCCTGAACGCCCACTCCGGCCCGATGTCACGATGTGTTGCGACATGCCTGGTGCTGCTGTCGTCCGTTGCGCAGGCCGAGACCGTCGGCGCACGACTGGACCGGCACCTCGCCGATGCTCGCTTCGCCGCGGCTTCCTGGGGTGTCTCGGTCGTATCGCTCGAGGACGGGCGCACCGTGTACGCCCACGATGCCGGCCGGCTCATGCTTCCGGCCTCCACGGCCAAGCTCTATACGGCGGCGTTCGCCCTGGACCGCCTCGGCCCGGATTTTCGTGCGCACACCGATGTGTTGCAAAGTGGCGACCTGCGCAAGGGACGATTGCGCGGCGACATCGTGCTTCGCGGCGGCGGCGATCCCACATTGTCGGGTGACGCGTGGGCGAACAGCCTTGCGGCGGCGCTGCGCGAACACGGTCTCCGTCGTATCGACGGCGCCGTCATCGGCGACGACACCGTTTTTGCCGGGCCGCCCATCGGCGCGGGCTGGGAAGCCTCCGACCTTCAGGAACCCTATGGCGCTCAGGCCGGCGGACTCGACATCGATGAGAACACGATGGCCGTTAGCCTTGCCGCGCGTCGCGTCGAAGTGCGCCCTGGCGATGCGGCGGTCACCATCGCACTCGACGCGATGCCCGCGAAAGCGCCCGAGTTTTACAGGCCCCCGGGCTCGGACACGCTCCACGTCATCGGCATGGATGAGGATGGTTCCGCCCCGCGCACGTCGCGCATCTCCATGCCGGACCCCGCCCTCGTCGCCGCACGACGGTTGCAATCGGCATTGGAGCGGCAAGGCATCCGCGTGGATGGCGAAGCGCGCAGCGTGCGTTGGCCCGTGCCCTCGCCGGGGGGCGAATCGATCGCCTCATGGCCGTCCCCACCACTGCTCGAGATCCTGCTCGAGGGATTGAAGCGATCGCAAAACCTCTACCTGCAGAGCGTGTTCCTCATGGCCGGGCGTGCCGCGCAAACGCGTGACGCGATGCCCGTGGCCGACCATGCGGAAGATCGCGCCGCCACCGCATTATCGAAGTGGCTGGCGCCTCGGGGCATCGGTCCGACATCCGTCGCGATGGTGGAAGGGACCGGCCTCTCGCGCCACGATCTCACCACTGCTTCGGCGTTGACGCAGCTGCTCACGACGATGGACGCTTCGCCGGGCGCCGATGCGTGGCGCGGCTTGCTGCCGGTCGCCGGCGTCGATGGAACGCTCGCACACCGCATGCGCGGCACTGCGGCGGAAGGCAATGTAATCGCGAAGACGGGCAGCATGAGCTACGTGAATGCGCTCGCCGGCTATGTGACCACGAAGGCGGGCCAGCGCCTTGCCTTCGCGATCATTCTCAACAACTACCGGCCGCCGCCGCAAAGCGCGGAACCTGTCCGGCCGGCGTCGGCGGAGGTGGATGCGATCGCGGTGATGCTCGCCGAAACCGCGGAGCGTCTTTGAGCGTGCTTCCGAATATCAAGCACCAACCACGGCAGGCAGGTCTTTCCCGATCTTCGCCGGCGTATCCGTGGGCGCATAGCGTTCGACCACGTGTCCCTCGCGGTCGACGAGGAACTTCGTGAAGTTCCACTTGATGCCCTCGGTGCCGAGCAGCCCCTTCTTCTGCGACTTCAGCCAACGATACAGCGGGTGCGCTCCTTCGCCGTTCACCTCGATCTTGGCGAACATGGGAAAGCTTACGCCGTAGTTGAGCGAACAGAAGTTGCGGATGTCTTCCTCGTTGCCCGGCTCCTGGTGGCCGAACTGGTCGCAGGGGAACCCGAGAACCTCGAAGCCCTTGGCGTGCCACTCCTTCTGGAGAGCCTCAAGGCCTTCATACTGGGGCGTGAAGCCACACTTGGAGGCTACGTTCACCACCAGCAGCGCCTTGCCGCGAAATTCGGCCAGCGAGCGCTCCTTGCCGTCGATGTCCCGGGCGGAAAAATCGTAGATGCTGGCCATGCGTGGCGTCCAAGGAATGAGGTGCGGCCAGTCTACCCCGCTTCCGCTAAGATGGCCGTCTTTCCGGCCGAGAGCCCACGCCCGTGATCCGTTTTGCTGCCGCGTCCAAGTCCTATGCCGTGGACGGCGTGCCCATTCCTGCCCTGCACCCGGTCGACCTCGACATCGAAGCGGGAGAGATCTTCGGCATCATCGGTCATTCCGGAGCAGGCAAATCCACCCTGCTGCGCCTGGTGAACCTCCTGGAACGCCCGACCGCGGGCAAGGTATTCATCGACGACCGCGACGTCACCGATGTGCAAGGTGCCGAACTGCGCCGATTGCGCTCCGGTATCGGCATGATCTTCCAGCACTTCAATCTGCTCGCCTCGCGCACGGTGGCCGACAACGTCGCTTTTCCGCTTCGGCTCCAGGGCGACATGAGCGATGCCGACATCGCCGCACGCGTGGCCGAGTTGCTGGACCTCGTCGGGCTCGCGGACCATGCGTGCAAGTTCCCCGCGCAGCTGTCGGGCGGCCAGAAGCAACGCGTGGGCATCGCGCGTGCGCTGGCCAGTGGCCCGCGCATCCTCCTCTGCGACGAGGCCACCAGCGCGCTCGATCCGCAGACGACGGCGTCGGTGTTGGAACTGCTTGCCGACATCAATCGCCGCCTCGGCCTCACCATCGTGCTGATCACCCATGAGATGGACGTGATAAGACGCATATGCGACAGGGTGGCCGTGCTCGACGCGGGCCATGTCGTGGAGATGGGCACCGTCGCCGACGTCTTCCTCCATCCGCAGCATCCGACCACGCGGCGCTTCGTGGCCGAAGCCGACCACCGCGAAGGCAGCGGCCCGGAATTCCCGGGCATCCGGGGCACGCTGTATCGCCTTTCCTTTCGCGGTGACGCCACCTATTCGCCGCTTCTTTCGCGCGTGGTTCGCGACACCGGCGTCGAATACAACCTCCTGTCCGGCCGCGTCGACCGGATCAAGGACACACCCTATGGGCAGCTGACCCTCGCCATGCACGGCGAGCGTGTCGCCGACGCCCTGGCGCAGATCCGCGCGGCGGGTGTCGACATCGAGGAAGTGAACCCATGAGCCCCTTGCAAACGTTGTTTCCCAACATCGACTGGCCCGAAATCGCACAGGCGTGCCTGGACACGCTGCTGATGCTCGGCGGCTCGCTCGCGTTCACCATCGTCCTTGGCCTGCCGCTCGGCGTCTGCCTGTTCCTCACCGCACGAGGCCAGCTGCACGCGAAACCCAGGCTCTACGCTGTCCTTTCCTTCGCCGTTAACGTGTTGCGCTCGATCCCGTTCATCATCCTGATGATCCTGCTGATTCCCGTGACCCAGGCGATCACCGGCGTGAGCATCGGCATCCGTGGCGCCATCGTTCCGCTGGTAATCGGCGCGGCACCGTTCTTCGCGCGCCTGGTCGAAACCGCCCTGCGCGAGGTGGACCGCGGCGTCATCGAGGCCAGCCAGGCCATGGGTGCCACCACGGCGCAGATCGTGTCGCGTGTGCTGCTGCCGGAAGCCCGGGCCGGCCTCATCGCCAGCACGACCGTCACCGCGGTGGCCCTCGTCGGTTACACCGCGATGGGCGGTATCGTGGGCGCCGGCGGACTCGGCGCCCTCGCCTACCAGTACGGCTACAACGGCTACAAGCCGGACTACATGCTCGTGACCGTCGCGCTGCTCGTGGTGCTCGTGCAGGTACTGCAGTCGGTGGGAGATCGGCTGGTCGGCCGCTACAGCCGACGCTGAACGGACGTCCGGCCGTCTTTTTGCATCCGGTGGTATGGACGTCTATGCTGTCGCACCGCAACATCACCACCGGACGCCCCATGAAGAAGTACGTGCTGCCCCTCGTCTCCGCGCTCGCCGTGCTCGTGGCGGGCTGTTCCGGTGGCCAGGGCAATGGCAGCCAGGGCGGTGCGGAAGCCCCGCTCACGGTGGCGGCCACGCCGGTGCCGCATACGGAAATCCTCAAAGAGATCAAGCCGCTGCTCGCGAAGCAGGGTGTGAACCTTGAGATCCGCGTATTCACCGACTACGTGCAGCCGAACATGCAGGTAGCGCAGAAGCAGCTGGACGTGAACTTCTTCCAGACGGGCCCCTACCTCGACGCCTTCAACAAGGAGCGCGGCACCAACCTGGTAAAGGTGGTGGGTGTGCACATCGAGCCGTTCGGTGCGTATTCGCGCAAGTACACGTCGATCGACCAGCTTCCCGATGGCGCCAATGTGGTCATTCCGAACGACCCCAGCAACAACAGCCGTGCGCTGCTGCTGCTTGCGAAGCACGGTCTCATCACGCTCGCGAACCCGGACGACCGCCTCGCCACGCTGAAGGACATCACCGGCAACCCGAAACACCTCAAGTTTCGCGAACTGGAAGCCGCCATGCTGCCGCGCGTGCTCGGCGAAGTGGACCTCGCCCTCATCAACACCAACTACGCGCTGGCGGCGAAGCTCAACCCCGTGAAGGACGCGCTGTTGATCGAGGACAAGGAGTCGCCCTACGTGAACTTCCTGGTCTCGCGGCCGGACAACAAGGACGATCCGCGAGTGCAGAAGCTGGCGGCCGCGCTCACTTCGCCAGAAGTCAAGGCATTCATCGAGAAGACCTACGGCGGCGCCGTGCAACCGGCGTTCTGATTGCGGATGCGCGCTGCCACCGCGTCGTAGAACGACTCCGCCAGCACCGCGCGCACGGGCACGCGCCACCAGTTAGGGCGCGCGAAGGAACGGCACTTCACCGCATCCTTGTCGGTCATCAGTACCGGACAGCCATCGGCGAAGGTGAAGTCGTCGCGGGTGAAAGCATGATGGTCCGCAAAGGGATGGCCGTGCACCGCGATGCCATGCGCGGCCAGGCTGGCGAAGAAGCGCGCCGGGTTGCCGATGCCGGCAACGGCATGTGCCGGGCGACCCGCGAAGTCGGATAGCGGCGCCTCAAGCGACGGGTCATGCATGTTCACGGCCGTGCCGCCTTCGAGCGCCATCGCGATCTCGCCGGAACCTGGCGTACCGCCGTTGACCACCACGAAATCCACTTCCGCCAGCCGGCTGGCGGGTTCGCGCAGCGGCCCCGCAGGAAGCAGGTGCCCGTTGCCCAGCCGGCGCTCGCCATCCACGACGCAGATCTCGACGTCTCGTCCGAGGCGGTGGTGCTGCAGGCCGTCGTCGGCGAGCACCAGGTCGCACCCCGCGTCAATGAGGAGGCTGGCGGCTTCGGGGCGCGCGCGGCCGATGGCGACGGGAACACCGTACTGCCGGATGAGCGCGGGCTCGTCGCCCACGCGGGCCGGATCGTCGTCACCGGTCAGGAGATAAGGGCCGCGTTCGCTTCCGCCGTAGCCGCGGCTGACCACGCCCGGGACAAAGCCACGCTCGGCCATGGCCCTTGCAAGGGCGACGATCAGCGGCGTCTTGCCGGTGCCGCCGACGGTGATGTTGCCCACCACCACGACGGGCACGGGCAGGCGCACCACGGCGGATGGATCGGTTTGGAAACGGCGGGTACGGTTGGCCACGACATGGCGATACAGCAGCTCCAGCGGACGCGTCCACCACGGCGGACTGCCGCCGCCGTACCAACGACGCTGCAACGAGGCGCCCAGGGCCATGGCCTCAGCCCGCCGCAGCCTGCTCGTGGAATTGCATGCGGTGCAGCGCTGCGTATTGGCCACCCTTGTCGAGCAGTTCGCGGTGCGTACCGAGTTCGATGATCTTGCCCTGCTCCATCACGGCGATCTGGTCGGCGTGTTCAATGGTAGACAGGCGATGGGCGATCACCAGCGTGGTGCGGTCGCGCATCAGCCGCGTGAGGGCGTCCTGGATCAACCGCTCGGACTCGGTGTCCAGTGCACTCGTGGCCTCATCGAGCACCAGGATCGGCGCGTTCTTCAGGATGGCCCGGGCGATGGCGAGACGCTGGCGCTGCCCGCCGGACAGCGAATTGCCGCCCTGGCCGATGCGGGTGTTCAACCCCTCGGGCAATCGTTCGATGAACTCCATGGCGTTCGCGGCCTGTGCCGCCGCCACGATGTCCGCCTCCGACGCGCCTGACATTTCGCCATACGCGATGTTGGCGGCGACCGTGTCGTCGAACAGCACCACGTGCTGCCCCACCCAGGCGATCTGCCGGCGCAGCGAGGCCAGCGTGTACTGCGCGTAATCGCGGCCGTCGATCAGGATGCGCCCTTCGGTCGGCTCGTAGAACCGCGGCAGCAGGCTCACCAGACTGGACTTGCCGCTGCCGGAGCGACCGACCAGGGCGGTGACCGTGCCCGGCGCGCAGACGAGGTCGACGCCGCGGAGGGCCGCATGGTTGTTGCGTTCGTAGACGAGCTTGACGTTCTCGAAGCGGATGTCGCCTTTCGTGCGTCCGAGGTCTTCCGTGCCGTGGTCCACTTCGGGCGGTTCGTCGATGATCGCGAACAGGTCTTCGGCCGCGCTCACGCCCTTCTGCAGGTTGGACTGGATGCCGGCGAGGCGCTTCAGCGACGGCAGCATGCCGCCCATCGCGGTCAGCACCGCGGTGAATACGCCCGGCGTGATGGTTTCGATAACGCCGGGACGTGTGCCCAGGAATACGAGCACCGCCAGCGCCACGGCGCCCACCGTCTGAATCGTGGCGCTCGAAGCCGCGCTGGTGGCCGAAACCTTCAGGTTCAGGCGACGCTGACGGTCGGCGATCTCGTGGAAACGGTCGCCTTCGCGGGCCTGTCCGCCATAGATACGCACTTCGCGATTGGCGGCGACGGCCTCTTCGACCGCACTGGTGACGGTACCCATGTTGCCCTGGATGCGCTTGCTGATCTTGCGGTAGCGCCGGCTGATCACCGTGACGATCACCACCACGCAAGGCACCAGCACGAGCAGCGCCATCGCGAGGTATGCGCTCTGGTAAAGCATGACCGCGAGCAGGCCCACCACGGTGAGCCCTTCGGTGACGGCGACCTTGAGCGAATCGGACGATGCCGCGGCCACCTGCTCGCTGGTGTACGTGATGCGCGAGATCTGCTGGCCCGACGGCTCCTTGGCGAAGAACGTGGACGGCAGGCGCAGGTACGCGGCGAACACGTCGATGCGGATCGCCTGCACCACGTTACGGCCCACGTAGGCAATGCCGTAGTCCGTACAGTACGACGCCACGCCGCGCACGGCGAAGATGCAGATGATCCAGATCGGCATCCAGAAGATGGTGTGCGGATCGCGCGCGATGAACAGGTTGTCGATCAGCGGCTGCAACAGGTTGGTGAACAGCGACAGGCAGGCGGGATCGATGACCATGCCGATGATCGCGATGATGCCCGCCGTGCGGAACCGCTTCGTATAGCCGAGCAGGCGCTTGTACGTGCGCCAGGTGCGCACGTCCCAGACGGTAACCTTCTGCGTGCTCACTTGCCCGCCGCCGCCTCGGCCGGCGTGGTGGCGATCGACAGCCGGGTGAAACCGAGCTGCCCGAGGGCGTCCATGGCGCGCACCACGTTCTGGTGCGGTGTCATGGCGTCGGCGCGGATCACGACGATCCTGCCGCGATCCGGACCCGCCACGCGTTCGATGGTGGACTTCAGGGGTTCGATGCCTTCACCCAGCACTTCGTCGCTGCCGACCGCGTAATGGCCGTCGCGATCGACGACGACGGTCAGCGCGTTGTCGGTGGCATCGCGGGCCTCGCTGTCCGCCTTAGGCAGGTTGACCTTGAGCCGCGAGTGCTCGATGAAGGTGGTGCTCAGCACGAAGAACATGAGCAGCGTAAGGAGGACGTCGATGAGCGAGATGACGTTGATCTCGAAGTCGTCCTCGCGACGGGAGCCGATGCGCATGGGATCAGCCGGCCTGCGTGGCCGCCGCTTCCGTCGCGGCGGTACGGCGGCGCGGCGCGGGGCGCGGCGCCGACAGGTCGTCGAGCAGTGCCGTGGCTTCCTTCTCCATCTGCACCACGTAGCCGCCGACCTTCGAGCGGAAGTAGCGGTGCAGCACATAGGCGGGAATGGAGACGATGAGGCCGAAGGCGGTGCAGATGAGCGCTTCGCCGATGCCGCCCGCCATCTTGGTCGGATCGCCGATGCCCCCCGCCATCACGTTCAGGAACATGCGGATCAGGCCGATGACCGTGCCGAGCAAGCCGAGCAGCGGGCCGATGAGGGCGATGGTGCCCAGGGTGTTCAAGTAACGCTCCATGCGGTGCACCACGTGGCGCCCGGTGTCCTCGATGCGTTCCTTGATGAGTTCGCGCGGACGATCGCGCACGGCCAGCGCGCCTGCGAACAGTTCGCCCAGCGGCGAGCCCTTTTCCAGCGCGGCGAGGTGGGCGGCGTCCAGCTTGGACGAGCGGGCCCATTCGCGGACTTCCGCACCCAGCCCCGGCGGCAGCACGGCCGCCCGGCGCAAGGCCCAGAAGCGTTCCAGCACGATCGCCAGTGCCGCCAGCGAACAGATCAGGATCGGCGCCAATGCCCAGCCGCCAGCCAGAAGAATCTCGAGCACGTGAACCCCGGAGCTACGAAAAAGTCAGAGCGGCATGATAGCAGGGCCGGCCAAGGGGACTGAGCAGCCAGTCGCAGCCCCGCGCCTTCCAGCCATGCGAGGAGCCCCTTCACTCGTCTCCAGCCATGTGGGAGCCGCTTCAGCGGCGATCCCGCGGCAGCGGGCAAGGCCGCCGCGAGCGTCCTTCGCCGCCGAAGCGACTCCCACACGAGCCGTCAGCGCGCGAGGAGCTCCAGTTCGCTCACGGCCCCTGGGCCATCGGACTCGAGAACCAGGCGATAGCGCTTGTACGACGCCGGCTTGGCGACCGCGAACGCGCGCGTCTGGCGATGCCACGGGAAGCGCTCGTCATGGCGTTCGTCGAGGGTCGTCCACTGCTTGCCATCGGCCGACCCTTGCAACGTCCAGCCGGATGGCGCCGGCAGCGACGCGCCGGAGGTGATGGTGTACATCGCCACGTTCGCGGGCTGGTCGAGGCGGTAATCGATCGTCGTCTTCCCCTTCGGCAGGGCGAACTCAGTGGAGGAGTCGTTATCCGCAACGGCGGCCAGCTTCGCGTCGCGATGGCCGCCGAAGGTGATGCCTTCGACTCGGGTCACGTCACGCAGCGGCGCCGGCTTCTGCCCTTCGGCCGTGATCGAGGCCGGCAGGGCGTCGGGGCCGGTGCCCCACTTCGACGGCTCGGCACCCATGACGAAGTCCAGCGTGGCGCCTTTCGCCAGGAGTTCGTGCGGCAGTGTCAGCTTGTTCCACGGCTGGCCATTCACCTGCAACGACTGCACATAGCGGTTGGTGTCGCTGACGCCCGGTGCGCGGATGTCGATCTTCGCGCCGTTCTCGAGCGCGATCGTCATGTGCGGGAAGTGCGGCGCGCCGATGACGTACTCGGGCGTGCCCATGCGCAACGGATAGAAGCCTGCCGCGGCGAAGAGCCACCACGCGGACATCTCGCCGTTGTCCTCGTCGCCCGGATACCCCTGGCCGATCTCGCTGCCCACATACAGGCGGGAGACCGCATCGCGCAGCTTGTCCTGCGTCTTCCAGGGCTGGCCCGCCTCGTCGTACATCCAGATGATGTGGTGCGAGGGCTGGTTCGAATGGCCGTACTGGCCCATGCGCACGTCGCGCGCTTCGAGCATCTCGTGGATCACGTCGCCGTAGTCGCCCACCTCGAACTTGCCGGGGGCGGAGAAGAACGCGTCCAGCTTGGCGGCAAGCGCATCGCGGCCACCGTACAACCCTGCCAGTCCGGCGCCATCCTGTGGTGCGTGGAAGGCCATGTTCCAGGCATCGGTCTCGGTGTAGTCCCCACCCCAGCGGATGGGGCTGAAATCCTTCGCGGTCCAGCGCCACTTGCCAGCCGGATCGCGGGCGACGAAGAAGCCCACCTCGGGCTCGAAGAGGTTGGTGTAACCCACCGCGCGCGAGCGATACCACGCGGCATCGTCGGCATAGTTGCGGTACCCGTCGCCGGATACCGGCGCCTTCATCAGCGCTGCCGCGAGGTTGCCGATGGCGAAATCGTTGATGTAACCGTCCATCGACCAGGAGAGGCCTTCGGCCACTTTGTCGTCGGTATAACCGTTGAACAGCGAGCGCTCGATGCCCTTGCGGCCGGCGCCCTTCACGTCGCTGACGCTGGAGGCGTTGCGGATGGCCGACTGGTAGAACGACGCCACGTCGAAATTGCGCACGCCCTTCAACCAGGCGTCCGAGAAGGCCACATCCGAACTGGTGCCCACCATGAGGTCGGCATAACCGGGCGATGTCCAGCGCGCGATCCAGCCGCCGTCGCGATACTGCTGTACGAACCCGTCGATCATCTGCCCCGCTTCCGTCGGGGTGAACAGCACGTACGCCGGCCATGCCGTGCGATAGGTGTCCCAGAAACCGTTGTTGACGTAAGGCTTGCCGTCGACGATGCGCGCGCCGGTATGCGTGTCGGTGTTCTCGCCGACGGGCGCCGAGAACGGACTGGCGTACTTCCACGCGGGGTTGTCCTTGCTGCCCGTGTTCTCGTACGCCCGGTTCGGATACAGGAACAGGCGGTACAGGTTGGAATAAAGAATGGTGCGCTCGTCACGCGTGGCGCCTTCCACTTTCACCATGCCCAGGCGCTCGTCCCACGCCTTGCGGGCCCGATCGCGTACGCTGTCGAACGTGTCGTTCGCGGCGATTTCCTGCGCCAGGTTCGCCTTGGCCTGGTCGACACCGATCAGCGACGTGGCGATACGCATCGTGACCGTGCGGTTGGCCTTCTTCGCTGTGTCGAAGCCGAACCAGGCCGATGCGGCGTCGCGCTGCTCGCCGGTGAGGCGGCCGCTCTCGGCCACGGGCTTGTCGAACTCGGCGTAGAAGAACAGGCGCGTGGCGCCCGTGGACAGGCGGCTCTTCACGTCCGACCAGCCCTGGATGCTGCGGCCGGCGGGATCGAGCGTCACCGACGCGTCGCCGTTGAGGTTGTCGAACACGAGCTGGGCGCGATTGCCGGTGAAGGTGAAGCGGAACATCGCCGCATGGTCGGTCGGCGTGATTTCCGTGGCGATGCCGTTGTCGAAACGCACGCTGTAATAGTCCGGATGCGCCACTTCGACATCGTGGCCAAACGCGAGGGCCCGCGTTTCCCGCTTCAGCGGCGGCGCACCCGAGGCCACCTGGGCCGGCATCACCTGGAAGGTCTGGCGCTCGCCCATCCACGGGCTGGGCTCGTGCGACAGGCCGAACGCCTCGATGCGTGGGCGATTGTCGTCGCCGTTGCGCTCCTGGTACTGGTAGATCCAGTTCGAGCCGGCGTTGGTGGTGGGCGTCCAGAAATTGAAGCCGTGCGGCATGGCCACCGCGGGGAAGTTGTTGCCGCGCGAGAAGTTGGCGTTCGCGTTCGAGCCGCGGCGGGTGTCCACGTAGTCGGTGGGATGCGTGCTGGCGAGGTCTTTCACCACACCGATGCGCACGTCGTCGAGATAGCCCTCGAAGGTCTTGCCGGCCGGCGCGTCCGCGACCAGTTCGATACCGCGCACGCGCCGGCCCTTGGCGATGGCGCCGAGATCCACGCTCACGTAGTTCCACTGGTCCGGATAGAGCACCCGCCCTTCGCCCTGCCCCTTGGCCGTGGCCGGCACGCGGTGCTGGTCGCGCGCGCCAGTGGCCGACAGGCGCGAACCGTCGTCGAAGACCACATCCACGCTGACGTAATTGGCGGGATTGGCAAGATCGTCCTTGTTCGAGCGAGGGAAGACCAGCCAGGAAAGCGTCGTGCCTTCGGTGACGCCCACATCGGTGTCGAACAGCTTGGCCACCGCCGGGCTGCCGTTCGCCGTGCCGCCATAGCGGAGCGAATGGGTGCCGGTGAAACCGACGTTCGCCTTCGCCGTGAGTACGGCCTCCGGCGGCGGGCCGCCCACGACGCGAACGTCGAGTCCACCGGCGCTTTTCGCCGGCATCTGGGGTTCGCCCTGCTCGAAGGAGGCGTCGAATCGCTGGGTGGCCGCGAGGGCCGCGCCGGTGACGAGGATGGAGGACAGCGCCAGCGCCAATCCCGACTTTTTCCAAACCTGCATCGATCCCGTCACGCTCGTCCCCTTCGATTGCGGAAACGGCATTTAAATCGTTCTAAATTCGAGATGTCAAATGCAGCGCAGCAAGTGCCGGTCATTCGCGCCAGTAGCGCGCCGCCGGCCGCCGCCACTCGTGCACCACGCGCGGCAGACCTTCGGCGGGAAAGTCCACGCGGATCGCGCCGCTGCGCGCGGTGACGTAAACGTCCGCACCCATCGCGGCATGCCGGTCCACGATGCTCGGATGCGGATGGCCGAAGCGATTGCGCCAGCCCGCCGAAGCGATCGAGATCGTCGGCTTCACGGCCGCAAGCCACGATGCGTCCGACGAATGACGGCTCCCATGGTGCGCGATGGTGGTCACCGTCGGGAGCGTCGAACCCAGTTCCGCAGTTGCCATGCGGCGTTCCGCACCATTGCCGATATCGCCAGTGAGGACGACGCGGCCTCCGGTGCCTTCCACCGCCAGCACGCACGAGCGGTCGTTCGAGGCGGTCTTGCGACCCCGCGATAGCGGCACCTCGATGAAACGAAAAACCACGCCGTCCCAGGACCACGGAGCCTGCGCCGTGCAGGGCGACGACGCGAAACCCAGGCGACCGGGCTCGCCGGACAGTCGCATTGCCCTCGGATAGCGCGAAGCAACGGAAGCGGCACCGCCCGCATGGTCGCTGTCGCCGTGGCTGATCACCAGCCGGTCCACCGGCCCGATGCCGAGCGCGGCGATCGCGGGCAGCACGACACCGGCGCCTGCGTCGCGGCCACCGGCATAAGCCGGGCCTGCGTCGTACAGCAGCGTATGCGAGCGCGTCCGTACCAGCACCGCCAGCCCCTGCCCCACGTCCAGCACCCACACGCGAAAGGCACCCTGCGACGGCGAGTCGCGCGAGGGCGCGATCAGCGGCAGCAACAGCAGGGCACCGCAGCCGCGCAGGGGCACACCGCGCGGAGCGAACAGCCACGCCGCTCCCACCGTCGCCAGGACGGTGGTCGCCACGACTCCTTCGGCCACGCCGATGGTAGCCATGGGGGCCCGGCCCAGGACCTCGAGCAACCGCCAGAGATGCGAAAGCACCCAAGCCGCGGGCAGCAGGAACCACTGGGCCAACGCCGGAATTCCCAGGAGTGCGCAGCCGATCAAGGTCAGCGGCACCACCACGAAGCTCACCAGCGGTGCCGCCACCAGGTTGGCGGCGAATCCCACCAGCGACGCGCTACCGAAGAACCAGAGGCACAGCGGAAGCAAGGCGATGCTCATGGCGGCCTGCGCACGCAGGAGTTCACCCAACCGCCCGCGCCATCCCGCGGCCTTCGGCGCAACGCAGAGCATCAAGAAGCCGACACCCGCGAACGAGAGCCAGAAGCCGGCGGAAAGCACCGATAGCGGATCGAACGCGAGGACGGCGAGCGACGCCACGGCAAGCAAGGGAGCGCCGCTCGTCCTGCGACGGCAGCATGCCGCGATGACGACGACCGCGATCATGATCAGGCTGCGGACGGCAGGTAGCCCAAGCCCTGCGAGCACTGCGTAGACGCCCGCCACGCCCAGCCCCGACAGTGCCTGGGCGACCTGTCGCGGGAAACGCAGCGCGAGGCCCGGGAACAGCGCATAGAGCAGCCGGCCCAACAGCGCTCCGCCACCGGCGGCGATGCCTATGTGAAAGCCCGAGATCGCCATGAGGTGGGAGACGCCCGTCGTACGGGCGGTATCCCAATCGGACGCATCGAGCCCCCGCGTGTCTCCCACGGCCAGCGCCTTGAGGATACGTGCACGACGGTCGCCGACCGCCGCATCGAGCGCTTTCGCGATGCGCGCACGCCATCCGTCTGCGCACACGGCGGCCGACAGCCGGCGATTGGCCGGTGCGGCGCGCACGTACCCGGTCGCGGCTATGCGACGCTGCAACGAGGTGCGTTCGGCATCGGCCGGCCCGGGATTGAGGACCGCACGCGGGCGGCGCAGGCGAACGGTAAGCTGCCAGCGTTCGCACGGCGCCGGAGCGGAGGCGCTGCGATACCAGGTAAGGCGCAACGGCCCTCGCGGCATGCGCGCATCCTCGCGCCGCCGGTCGGGAACGAGAACGAAGGAAACGTCCGCACCCTGTCGCCGCGGCAGGTCGACGACGCGTCCGATGACGACGACATCCGCAGCGTCCAGCGACGCCGGCCACCGCGCCTGCATGGCAAGGGAGGACTGCACGATCGTCCACGCCGCGAAGAACACCGCCACCGCGGCCAGCCGCGCAACGACACACCGGACAAGCAGGAGTGCGAACGTGGCCAGGACGCAGGCCACCGCCGAACCTTTCCAGGATGGCAGCGTAGCGAGGCCTTGCACCGCCGTGCAGGACACGAGGGCAACGGCGGCCACGGAAACGGGGGAAAAACGAATGCGCAAAGGATGGAGGCGAGGATGGCGAGGTCCTCGGCCAGCCTAAGCGTGGCGCCTGCCTGCGTGGGCCACGACGCGTCGTGGGTTATTGCGGCAAGAGCATGCGGCTCTTGCCGCCAGTCAGTCGGTGGTGCTGCGGAACCGGCTGCGATCGCGGCCGGTTCCGGCCGGGCGATTCACCGGTGCGGAGCGTGGCGTGGCCGATGGTTGCGGACGATGGTCGCCGCCCCTGTCCCCGCCGCGCCAGCCGCCTTGCGGGCGGTCTCCGCCGCCCTGCCATTGACCGGTTGCCGGACGGCCCGACGAAGGACGATCGCCGCCACGATCCGGGCGGCCATCGCCTCGCCAGTTTCCCCGCACATGGTCGTTGTCACGACGGTCGTTCCAGTTGTGGCGGTCGTGCCAGTCGCCGCGCGGCGGCGGATGTCCGTGCCAGTCGCCGCGACGATAACGCCGGCCGTCGTATCCGTCGTATCCGTCGTACCAGACCGTGCCGACGCTGAGGCTCGAATAACAGCAGCCCGGGCCATAGTCGTAATAGCGATAGCCCGGCGAGTACGCGGGCTCGACGACGGTTTCTTCGCCGTAGTAGGCGTCCGCCCCCGTGCCGTTTCGCACATATCCGTAGTCAGGGTCGTAATAGCATCCGGCGAGCGGCAGGCAGGCCGCTACCGCCAGAATAAGCGAATGCGCTAGACGCATGACGAACCTCCGTGGGGACGATTCGGACACTGCGCTCGCCCGATTGAATGGCCGCTAAAAAGAAAGGGCCGCGCGAGGCGGCCCTTTCCTTTCATTCAGCTTTCACGTCAGCCCTTGCTCTTCTGCTGATCGCCGCGTTCGTGCGCCATGTTCGGCTGCGACGCTTCGGGCGAGGGCACCTTCGGCGCCGGGTTCGATCCGCCTGGCGTCACGTCCGGCGTGCCCGCGGCATGCTGGTCGCCCGCAGGCCAGTTCGGCGGCTGCCGGTCGCGCTCGCGCTTGGCATCAAGCAGCGCCTGGATGTGGGCCACCGCTTCTTCCTGGGTGATGTGCTGCACCGGCGCGTCATTCGTGCTTGCGGAAACCTGGCGGCGTGCCGGCTTCGGCGTCGATGCCGGTTTCGCCTTTGCCACTGCGGGAGCGGCGGACGTCTTGCGGACCGGGGCTTTCCGCGTAGCGGCCGTGCCTGTCGTCTTGCGTACGGCGGCCTTCGGCGCCGCCTTCTTCACGGCGGATTTGCCCGTGGCGGGCTTGCGTGCCGCACTCTTTGGCGTAGCGGCCTTCGTCGCCGCGCTCCGCCTGGCCGGTGCCTTGCTCGCCGAGGTGCGCTTCGCGGCGGCCTTCTTGGCGGAAGCCTTCTTGGCAGTGACGCGCTTGGCCGACGCCTTGCGTGCCGACGTGCGGGCGGCCGTCTTCTTCGTAGCGCCCCTCTTGGCCGCTGCCTTCTTTGCAGTGGTCTTCTTTGCAGTAGCCTTCTTGGCAGTCGCCTTCTTGGCAGTCGCCTTCTTCGCCGTGGACTTCCTCGCGGCGGATTTCTTTACGGCGGACTTCTTCGCCGCCGGACGCGCCGCCGTCTTGCGGGCAGTCTTCTTCGCGGGTGCCTTCCGTGCGGCTGCCTTCTTCGTGGAAGCCTTCCGGGCGGTCTTCTTCGCTGCCGTCTTTCGTGCCGCGGACTTCTTCGCGGCGGACTTTCGGGTCGTAGCCATGCGCTCATTCCTCCTGCGGTAGTAGCCGACGCGAACCGCCCCCCAGGGGAAACTCGCGTGCATGCCGGACGACGTTCAAGGTCGGTTGTTCGTTCCGGTCGCATGCATGATGTAACAGCTGTGAGCCGAAGTCACATAAAACTGTCGGCAAAATTCAGTTCGCCATCAGAAAAGCCTTGGCTGCGACAGCGAAGCGATGAAGTTCACCAGCACGCCCGGGCGCAATGCGATGGTGAACAACACGCCGTAGAGCGCGCCCCAGAGGTGCGCGCTGTGGTTGACGTTGTCGCCGCCGCGCTTGTCCATGTACACCGAATACACCACGAAAAGCACGGCATACAGGATCGCGGGCATCGGTATGACGATCAGGTAGATCTTCGCCCAGGGGGCCAGCAGGATGAAGGCGAAAAGGATCGCGGACACCGCGCCCGACGCGCCCAGGCTGCGGTATGCCGCATTGCGCCGGTTGGCCAGGTAGGAAGGCAGGATCGAGAACACGAGCGCGCCGATGTAGAAGGTGAGAAACCCCAGCGGGCCCATCGTGGCCGTGAAGAACTGCTCCATGATCCGGCCGGCGAAATACAGCGAGATCATGTTGAAGAAGAGATGGCCGCCATCGGCATGGACCAGCCCGTAGGTCACCAGCCGGTAGTACTCGCGGCTGCGGCTCAGGGCCGGGGGCCAGAGGATCAGGTCGTCCATCAGGCGGTGGTTGCGGAAAGCGACGATCGAGACCACACAGGTCGCGAGGATGATGAGCAACGTGATCATGCCTTGGAAAAGCGTCCTTACGCGTCGAGCCAGGGCGCATCTTCGCGTTATCCCGGAGCGTTGTCGAATGCCGCCGGCGCCCCGCGCGGCTATCATGTCGCCTTCCCCCGTCCCCCCGGTTCCATCGATGCCCCTCATTCGCTACAAGCAGCTCGACGTCTTCGCCGCCCGTCACGGCGGGGGCAATCCCCTTGGCGTGGTCGTCGACGCCACGGGTTGGTCCGACGCGCGCATGCAGCGCTTCGCCCACTGGACAAACCTCGTCGAAACCACCTTCCTGATGCCGCCGCGTGCCGCGGGCGCCGGTTACCTGGCCCGCATCTTCACCCCGACCAAGGAGATCCCGTTCGCCGGGCATCCCACCATCGGCAGCGCGCACGCCGCCCTGGACGCGGGCCTGGTGACGCCGGATGCCGCCGGCATCGTATGGCAGGAATGCGGCGCGGGCGTGCTGCCTATCCGTGTGGAAGGCAGCGGCCAGGCGCGCGAGCTGTTCGTGCAGGCGCCCAAGGCGCGCATCGTCGGCGACGCGTCCTGTGGCGGCGAGACCCTCTCCGCGGTGCTGTATGGCGTAAAGCCCGGCGCCCTCGCCCCGGCCTGCGTCGAGGGCGGCCGTCGCTGGTGGATCGCCGAATTCGCCGACGAGGCCGAACTGCGCGGATGGCGCCCCGACCATGCCGCCATCCGCGCGCTGGCGCTCGCCACAGACACCCTGGGCCTGTGCGTATTCGCGCGCTCAGCCGAGGGGCTGGCCGTGCGCGCCTTTCCCGCCGGCGTCGGCATCGTGGAAGACCCGGCCTCCGGTGCCGCGAACGGCCTCATCGCCGCCTATATCGCCGAACGCGACACGTCGGGCACGCTTGCGAAGGGCTACGTCGTGAGCCAGGGTCGCGAGGTGGGGCACGATGCCCGCATCATCATTCGCATCGACGGCGATGCCGTCTGGGTGGGTGGGCGCACGAACACCATCATCGACGGTTCAGTGGACTGGCAGGACCTCTGAGCATGCGGATCTGGGTCGACGCCGACGCCTGCCCCAACGTCATCAAGGACATCCTGTTCCGCGCCGCCGAGCGCGAGCAGGTCGAGGTGACGCTGGTGGCGAACCAGTGGATCCGCACGCCGGCGTCGCGCTTCGTGCGCTCCATCCAGGTACCCGGCGGTTTCGACGTGGCCGACGACGAGATCGTGCGCCGCGTGGAAGCCGGCGACCTGGTGGTCACGCAGGACATTCCCCTAGCGTCGTTCGCCATCGAAAAGGGCGCGCTGGCGCTGCATCCCCGCGGCGAGATGTTCACGAAGGACACCATCGCCGCGCGGCTTTCGATGCGTAATTTCATGGAGGAACTGCGCGGTGCTGGCGTGGACACCGGCGGCCCCGCCGCCATGCATCCACGCGACCGCCAGGCGTTCGCGAACGAACTCGACAAGTGGCTCGCCCGGCGAAAGAAAGCGTCGTAGAAGACACGCTCGCAAGAGTAGGCACGTTTTATGTGGGAGCCGCTTCAGCGGCGATGGGTGCTCACAGCAAGCTTGCCCGCTGCCGCGGGATCGCCGGCACAGCCGGCTCCCACAGTCCTCGGCTACGCCCCGGCGATTTCGTCCAACCGCAGGGTCAGGCACTTCGCCGCACCGCCGGATTTCATGAATTCGTCCAGTGCCACTTCCACGACCATGAATCCCGCGCCCTCCAGCCGCTCGCGCAACTCACCGCTGGCGCGGTTGAGGATCACCACCCGCCCCAGGTTGACCGCGTTGCAGGCGAATTCCAGTGCATCGTGCTCGCTTACCGCGATGCGCTGTCCGGGCGGTACGTGCTTTTCGATCAGGGCCAGTGCCGGCGGATCGAACGCGCCGGGGAAATAAAGCAGGTATCCGTTCGCCAGCGGGCAGAAGCACGTGTCCAGATGGTAGAAGCGCGGGTCGGACAACCTGAGCGGAAGTACCTCGATGTCGAGCAATCGTGTCAATGCCGGAGCGGCCTCGGCGTCGGAACGGTGGCCGTACCCCATCCACAGTCGCCGCGAAACGCCGCGGTCGAACAAGGCGTCGCCCGCACCCTCGAAGAACATGTCGTCAGGAAGCTCGACGATGTCGAATCCGTGCTGCGAGAACCAGGCCCGGTCGTGCGCTTCCTCGCCCTGCCGTTCCGGATAACGGAACCGGCTCGGCACGAAGGTATTGCCGAAGACCAAGCCCGCGTTGGCGGTGAACGGCATGTCCGGTAGCCCTTCCGCCGGAGGCTGGAGGGCTACATCGGCGTGACGCGACACCGTGTCGCGCAGTGCGTCCCATTGCCGGCGGGCCCGCTCGCTGGTGGTGTCATGGACGTGGTCGGTCATCCATGGATTGATGACGTAGCTGACCTCGAAGAACGTGGGTGCGCACATCAGCAGCCGAGGCACGGTGCGCTCGATCATCGGGGACGTCGTTTCTGCCATGGACGGCGCGCGCCTTTAAGGGATGACGAGACCCGATCATGGCAGAAAGTCAGGGGCGTTGGTCAGTGCAACCCGTCACAGATGGCGCTGACGGTTTCGGCGGAAAAGTGGAGTTCCTTCAGGGCCTCCTTGAGGGAGTCGCGCGAATTCACCTCGCTCTCGACCTGCTCACCCACGCTGCTGGGCGACACGTGCACGAAGGTCTTCCCGTCCTGGTAAGCGATGCCCTCGTCGTGGATATTCTGCCGGGTGAGCACCTTGAACGTGCCGTCGCCCGACTCCTTCACCGTGATCGAGCGGCCCTCGTGCTGCCCTTCGTACACCGTTTTCCAGCTTGCCGTCATGTTTCGACCCTCGTGCTGCACACAGCGTGCCTTCCGATTGTCGCGGATGTCCGGGACTAGCGATTGTGAAGAAGTGCTCGCGACGGGGACTATTCGACCCGCGCCCTTCGCGCCGCCACCTTCGCCAGGGCCGACCAATCGAGGTCGGCCTCGCCGGCCGCCAGGGCCTCGAGGAGCGTGTCGTGCAACACGCTGGCGAACGGCATGGGCACGCGTTCCGCTTCCGCGGCGGCGCGCGCGAGGCCGATGTCCTTGAAGCCCAGGCTCATCTTGAAGCCGGCGGGAGAATATTTCTCCTCCGCGATGAGGCCGCCATAGGTCTTGAAGACGGGCGAAGCGAAGAGGGAACCCGACATGACCTCCAGGAAGTCCTTCGCGGGCACCCCGTGCGCCCGGGTAAGCGCCGAGGCCTCGGCCATGCTCTCGATCGCCGACCCGATGAGGAAATTGCCGGCAATCTTCACGATGTTCGCGCGCACCGGATCGTCACCCATCGGCCAGACCTTGCCGGCCAGCGGTTCGAGCAGGGGCAGAACCTTCGCCATGGCCTCCGGCTTGCCGGCGGCGACGATGTTCAGTCCGCCCGATGCGGCCACGTCCGGCCGCCCGAAGACCGGGGCCGCGACGTAGTCCAGCCCGCGACGCTCGTGCGCCTCGACCAGCTCGCGCACCAGTGCCACCGAGAGCGTCGCATGGTTCACGTGCACGGCGCCCTTGGGCAGGGTGTCGAGCACGCCGCTTTCGAGGATCGCCTCGCGCACCGCGCTGTCGTTGGCGAGCATGCTGTGCAGGACATCGACGTTTTCGCCGGCCGCACGCGCATCGTTCGCGACGGTAGCGCCCTGCTCCCGCAACGCATCCGTCGCTGCCGGCGAACGGTTCCACACCTTTACAGCGTGGCCCGCCTTGAGCAGGTTGCCCGCCATGCCGGCGCCCATGGCGCCCAGACCGATGAAACCGATACGCATGCTGTTCATCACTTGCTCCGTTCAGACGGCCAGGCCGGCGGCATGACCGGAAGCCCAGGCCCATTGGAAATTGTAGCCACCGAGGTGGCCGGTAACGTCGAGCACTTCACCCACGAAGTAGAGGCCGGGCTGTCGCCGGGACATCATGGTCGACGACGAAACCTCGTCGGTGTCCACGCCACCGAGCGTGACTTCCGCCGTGCGATAGCCTTCCGTGCCGCTGGCCACCACGGGCCAGTCCGCCAACTGTGCGCCGATGGCGTTCAATTCCGCGTCTCGGTACTGGCGCATCGGCTTGTTCGGCAGCCAGACCTCACACAGGCGCTCGGCGAGCCGCCGCGGCAGGAGGCCGGACAGCACGGTTTTCAGTTCCGCTGCGGGGCGCTCCGCGCGCCCTTCGCGCAGCGCCTCGGCGGCGTCGCGGCCAGGAAGCAGGTCGATGCGCAGGTCCGTGCCGGGTTCCCAGTACGACGAGATCTGGAGGATCGCCGGACCGCTCAACCCGCGATGGGTGAACAGCATGGCATCGCGGAAGGCCGCCCCGTTCGCCCGCGCCTCCACCGGCAAGGCCACGCCGGACAGGCCCTCGAAACGTTCCTGGTGCTTGCCGCTCAGCGTCAGCGGCACGAGTCCGGCGCGAACCGGCAGCACGGCATGTCCGAACTGCGTGGCCACTTCGTAACCGAATCCCGTGGCGCCGAGGCTTGGAATGGACAGGCCACCCGTCGCCACCACCAGGGAGGCCGCCCGGACATGCCCCAGCGGCGTGTCGCAGGCGAAGCCGCCGGCCGCGGCGCGCAGGCGCGACACGGCACAGCCCGTTTCCACGCGAACGCCCGCGGCGGCGCATTCGTCCAGCAACATGCGCACGATCTGCTTCGACGAGTCGTCGCAGAAGAGTTGTCCCGGGGATTTTTCGTGCCACGCGATGCGATGGCGGTCCACCATCGCGATGAAGTCCCACGGCGTGTAGCGCGCCAGCGCGGACTTGCAGAAGTGCGGGTTCGCGGAAAGGAAGTTCGCGGGTGCGGTGGCCGTGTTGGTGAAATTGCAGCGGCCTCCCCCGGACATCAGGATCTTCTTCCCGGCCCGGTTCGCATGGTCGACCACCAGCACACGACGTCCGCGGCCGCCCGCGACGATGGCCGTCATCAGGCCCGCCGCGCCGGCCCCGATCACGAGGACGTCGTATTCCATGGTCCGCTTCCGCCGTGCAAACGCCCATGATACCGCCAGGGCCATTAGACTTGGCGGCCAGCCCTCGAAAGGATCACGACCATGCCCTCTTTCGACATCGTTTCCGAAGTCGACACCCACGAACTCACCAATGCCGTGGACCAGGCGAACCGCGAGGTGTCCACGCGCTTCGACCTGCGCGGCACGTCGGCGAAATACGAGCTCGACGACAACGTCATCACGCAGAAGGCCGACAACGAGTTCCAGCTGAAGCAGATGCTCGACATTCTGCGCGGCCGGCTCTCGGCCCGCCAGATCGACGTGCGGGCGATGGACGAGGGCAAGGTGGAAACCAACCTCGCCGAGGCCCGCCAGAAGATCACCATCAAGCAGGGCATCGAGCAGCCGGTGGCGAAGAAGATCGTGGCGAAGATCAAGGAGGCCAAGCTGAAGGTGGAGGCGCAGATCAACGGCGAGAAAGTCCGCGTCACCGGCAAGAAGCGCGACGACCTGCAGGCCGCGATGGCCCTCCTGCGCAAGGCCGACATCGAAGTGCCGCTGCAGTTCGAGAACTTCCGCGACTGAAGCTTGTGTGGGAGCCGCTTCAGCGGCGATGTCCAACTGGGACAAGCTTGCCCGCTGCCGCGGGATCGCCGCTGAAGCGGCTCCCACAGATTCTCACAACCCGGCGATGCGGCTGCGGTTGCGCCCTTCGTTCTTCGCCTCGTACAGCGCGTCGTCCGCCCGGCCCAGCAGGGAATTCAGGGACTCGGGTGCGCGCCACATGGCCACGCCGGCACTCACCGTGATGCGGATGCGGTAGTCGCCGTGCACCATCACCATCGCACCCAACGCGTGACGCACGCGTTCGGTGATGTCCAGCGCATGCTCGGCCAGCGCGCCCGGCAGGCAGAGGATGAACTCCTCGCCGCCGAACCGGCCTGCGAGATCGTCCGCCCGGCACATGGAGGAGATGACCCGCATCGTTTCGCGGATGACCGTGTCGCCGGCCAGGTGCCCGTACGTGTCGTTCACCTGCTTGAAGTCGTCGATGTCGATGAGCACCACGCTGAACGGAATGCCGTCGGCGGCCGCACCCTGGCGCACGCGCTCCGCCTGTTCGAGGAAGCGCCGCCGGTTCAACGAGCCGGTGAGTTCGTCGGTGCCGGCGAGGTGGTCGAGCCGCTCGTTCGCGGCCTTCAGGTCGCGCGTGCGGGCGTCCACCTGCGCCTGCAACTGTTCCGCCCGGCGGCGCAGGTACAGCGTGCGCAGGTACACCAGCCCGAAGAACAGCGCCACGCCGATGGCGATGCCCGCCAGCAGCGTCCACGGGCTTTCGTACCAGCGTGGCGTGACCACCACGCGCAGCGAGGTCTCGACGGTGCGGGCGTCCAGGCCGCGCATGGTGGCGCGCAAGCGCAGCGTGTACGTGCCGCTGGGCAGGTTCGTGTAGATCGCGGTCGGCGGGATGCCCCGGGGCACTTCGTTCCACGACGAATCGGTACCGTCCATGCGGTAGGCGTAGTGGGTTTCCATCGGCGCGCGGAAGTCGAGCAGCGCGAAATCCACCCGAAGGTTCCTGCCGCCGCTATCGAGGGACACGTCCCCGCCGTCGCCGGGAATCTCGCGGAGCGGCAGCGGCCGTTCGTTCACCGACACCTGCGTGACGGCCAGGCGCGGAGGACCCACCGCCGGCGCCACCCAGTACGGCCGAACCACTGTGAGTCCGCCCAAGCCGCCGAACATCAGTTCGCCGCCGGGGGCTTCGGCGGCGGCGCGATGGATGTAGCTGGGAATACGCAGCCCGTCGCGGATACCGAGGTCGGCCACACGATGGGTCGCCGTGTCCACCATCACCACGCCGTTCGCCATGGACGCCCAAACGCGATCGTCGTGGTCGACCAGCAAGGCGTTGATCTTCGTGTTCGACAGGCCCTCCCGTGCGCCTACCAGCCCGAAACGGAACGGCCCGCGCGGCTTGAACTCGTCGAGGTACGCGATGCCGCCGAACGTGCCCAGCCACAAGCGGCCGTGCGAGTCGAACGCCATGGAACCGGTGTAGTCCTGTGGCAGGCTCGTCGGATCGGCGGGATCGTGGCGCAGGTTCACGAAGCCCTTTTCGCCGTCGTAGGAAATGCTGATACCGCTGATCGTGGCGTACCACCAGGCGCCCGGCATGCGCACGATGTAGCGCACCTGATCGCCCACGAGGCTGTGCGGGTCGGCCTCGTCATGGCGCATCTGGATCAGCGTGCGGTGCACCGTGTCGTAACGGAACAGGCCGTCGTACCCCCCGATGAGGATGTCGTCGCCTTCGCGCTGCATCGACAGGATCAGGCGTCCGTCCAGGCTCGGGATCACCGAACTCTCGAGCGCGAACGTGTCGGGATCGATGCGCGAAATGCCTTGCGCGCCGGCCCAGATCGAGCCGTCGGGTGCGACCACGAAGGCCTGCACGTCGCGTTCCGCCTGTTCCCCGCCGAGCTGCAGGTGGCGCATCGTGCCCTTGGCCAGGTCGAGCACGTCGATCCTGCCCATGCCCAGCCCGAGCCATACGCGGCCGCGCGGATCGACGAAGATACCGTGCACGTTGGCGTTCGAGAGCGTGTGCGTTTCCAGCGGCGACGGCAGCACCGAGAACACCTTGCGCCCGTGCGGGTCGTAGTGCGCGGCCCCGAGTTCCGTCGCGACCCAGATGTTTCCGGCGGTGTCCTGGAAGATGTCGCGCGTGATGTCGCCCGGTAGCGACGAAGGCATGGCCGCATCGTGCGCGAGCGAACGCAGCCGGCCCGTGCCGAAGTCGTACGTGACCACCCCGGCGCCGTCCGTAGCCGCCCAGAGCACGCCTTGCGGCGTCTCGTGGAACGCGCGTACCGTGCGGCGCCGCGCCATGCCGTTCTTGCCGGAGAAGCCCGGCACGAGGTGCCCCTGCCCCTTCGCATCGATGTAGACGGCGCCGGACTGGCCCGTGCCGACCCAGAGCCGGCCGCGGCTGTCTTCCAGCAAGGCCCATACCTGGTCGTGGAGGATCTCGTCCACCTCGGGGTCGCTTGACCGCACGCGCTCGAAGTGTCCGCCGGGACGGCGCACGAAGAGGCCATTGTCGGCGCCGGCCCAGAGCCTGCCGGATTTGTCCTCGGCCACCACGAAGGTGCGCGCCATCATGTCTTTCGCGTCGCCCGGCAACGGCGACGCCCGGGTGATCTTCCCGCTGGCGAGTTCCAGGCGGTCGACACCGCCTTCGGTGGCGATCCAGAAGACGCCATGTTCGCGCGCCGGGGCGATGGCGAAAATCTTGCCGTCCGAGGTGCCGCCGGGGCCGATCGGATAGACGTGGAAGCGCATCGTGGAAGGGTCGAAGCGCACCAGCCCGCCAGCGTTGGTGCCGATGAGCAGCCCGCCATCCTCCAGCGGCACGAGGGCGCGAACGTAGGAATCGGGCAGCACGGCGCCCGCGTAGGAGTCCGGCTCCTGGCCGAACACCTGCATGCGGTAGCCGTCGTAACGGGCCAGCCCGCCGAACGTGCCGATCCAGATCAGGCCCCGGGTGTCCTGAACGATCGAGGTGGTGGTCGAATGAGGCAGCCCGTCGGCGACGCTGACGGTATCGAACCAGGCGGACTCGTAGACGGCCCAGGGATCGACAGCCGCGGACGGAGCCTGCTGGGCGTGCGCCGCCAGCGGCGCCAGCATGCAGCAAAGCCATCCTGCGAGGGCGAACAGACGTGCTCGGAAACGCGGGAGACGAGCGGGCCGCGGTTGGCGGTCAGCTCGCATAAGCCGGTGTCGGATCGAGGTACCGGACGAACGCGTCGGCGCTCATCGGCCGGGCGAAGAAGTACCCCTGCCCGATGTCGCAGCCGAGGTCACGCAGCCACTGCGCCTGCGCCTCGGTTTCCACGCCTTCGGCGATCGTGCGCATGTTCAGCTTCTTGGCGAGCCCCACGATGGCTTCCGTGATCTCGCGGTCGGCGAGGTTCGAGCTGCTGCCGCGTACGAAGGACTGGTCGATCTTGATCGTACCCACGGGCAGTTCGCGCAGGTGGCTGAGGTTCCAGTACCCCGCGCCGAAATCGTCGATCAGCAGGTCGAAGCCGTGCGAGCGGAGCTTCACGAGCTGGCGCATGGTCTCTTCCGGCTGACGCATGGCGGTGGATTCGGTGAGCTCGAAACGGATGCGGGTGGGATCGACCCCATACGACCGCACTGCGCGGTGCAGCGTGTCGACGAAGGCAGGACGGCTGAGTTCGTGCATGGACAGGTTGATGGCCACGTAGTCCACCACGGTGCCCGCCGCGTCCCAGGCTTGCAACTGGTTGAGCACGGCACGCAGCACATATTCGCCCAAGGCGTGGATGAGGCCGGAGCGTTCGGCGATGGCCACGAACACGGAGGGCGGCACGTCGCCCCGGACGGGATGCGGCCAGCGGGCCAGCGCCTCGACGCCGGCCAGCGTGCCGTCGCGCAGGTTGCGCTTGGGCTGGTATTCCACGGTGAGCTGGCCCGCCTGCAGGGCCTCCCGCAATTCCACCGTCAGGGCCAGGCGTTCGCGCGCCTGCTCGAGCATGCCTTCTTCGTAGAAGCGGAAATCGGCCTTGCCGGTTTCCTTCACCGCGTACATCGCGGCGTCGGCGTTGCGCAGCAGCGTCTCGGCCACCACGCCATTCTGCGGCGCCACGGCCACGCCGATGCTCGGACTCACGGCCACGAACTGCCCCGACACGTTCACGGGCTTGGAAACGAGGTCGAGCACCTTGCGGCAGACGCGAACGAGGTTTTCCATGCCGCCGTAGGCCTGCACGATCACCACGAACTCGTCGCCACCGAAACGGGACACCGTATCGCGCTCGCGCACGCTGCTGCGCAGGGACGAGGCCACGGCGCGCAGGAAGGTGTCGCCCGCCTCGTGGCCGAGGGTGTCGTTGATGGACTTGAAGCCGTCGAGGTCGATGAACATCACCGCCAGTGCCACGTTCGGCGCCGCCAGGGCCTTTTCCAGTTCGCGCATGAGGTAGGCGCGGTTAGGCAGGCCCGTGAGCGTGTCGTGGTAGGCATGGAAGGCCAGCGCCCGGCTGGCCTGTTCGCGTGGGTCTTCGAGCTTTGCGTGGAGGCGCCTGCGCTGGCCGATCAGCCACGCGATGACCGCAGCGGCCAGGGCGCAGACGACCACGAGGGCCAGCATCCAGCCGAGACCGGCGCCCACGGTACTGAAACCGGCGCAGCCGGGTATCTCGCCCGGCCCGAAGACGGACCAGTGCGCGCACTTCGACTCGGCAAGGTGCATGCCGATCTCGACGCTACGATGTGTCAGCACACCACGCTCCGGCCCGGCTCAGGGGACACGTCGCCGGCCAGCATGGACAGCAGCCGGCCCACGGATTCAACGAAATATCCAAGGACGCCGCGGACCCCAGGAAAAGATCGGGCGCGATGCCACTTGTCCATCGGTTTATCGGCCACAACCGCCCCCGACTTTAGCTCCTCGCGACGAATTGTCCCGGCGTCTTCCGCGGAATGAGACGACCGGCCCTTCACGCATGATGCTGCCTCGGTGGAAAAACGCAATCCACCGGGCCGCGCAGCCCGGCCAGCGGGTGCTCAGCCATCCTTCCCCGAGAGGTAGCGGTCGAACCAGGACAGGGCCCGGGCCAGCACGTCGCGGCGGTTGGCATCGCGCGCAAAACCGTGGCCCTCGCCCGGATAGACCACCAGGGACGTGGGCACGCCCTGGGCCCGCAGGGCGTGCCAGAACTCGAACGACTGCGGCGCCGGACACTCGGCATCCCGCTCGCCCACCACGATCAGGGTCGGGGTCTTCACTTCCTTGATGAAGTTGATGGCCGAGCTCTTCGCGTACACCGCCGGGTTGTCGTAGACGGAGGCCCCGAAGAAAGGCTTCATCCACTGGTCGATGAGGTTCTGGCCGTAATAGCTCTGCCAGTTCGAGATGCCGGCGCCCGCGACCGCCGCGCGGAAGCGCCCGGTCTGGGTCACGCCGAACATGGTCATGAAGCCACCGTAGCTCCAGCCGGTGAGGCCGAGGCGCTTGTCGTCCACGGGGTGGTTCTTCTCGATGACGTCCACGCCGGCGAGCACGTCGCGCATGTCGCCATAGCCGAAGTCTTTCCGGTTGGCCTGGACGAACGCCTCGCCCTGGCCGTAGCTGCCCCGGGGGTTGGGCATGAAGACGAAATACCCCAGCGCGGAGAACGGCGCGCCGCCGTACCCAACGCCGGGCCAGCGCGGCGACACCATGGAAGCCGGGCCCCCATGGATGGAGACGATCATGCCGTAGCGCTTCGACGGGTCGTAGTTTGCCGGATACAGCAGCCAGCCCTGGACGTCGTGCCCCTCGTTCGTCCAGGTGATCGATTCGGCTTTGCCCCAGGACGGCTTCAGACCGGCGTTGAACGACGTGACCGCCTTGGGCGTGGCGCTGCCGTCCAGCGTGGCGACCTGCACTTCCGGCGCCTTGTCGAACGAACTGGCGGCAAACGCGGCCTTGCCGGCGTCGGCGCTCAGGGAGAGCGACATCGAGAAGCGGCCGTCGCCGACGGTCATCGGTGTTTCGAACAGAGTGGTGGCCTTCGCACCGCCTTCGGCGAGCGCGTAACTGGAGACGCGGCTCATGCCCGCGGCATGTTCGGCAACCAGCAGGCGGTCCGGGCCGGTCCAGGCGAGCCATGCCGGCGTGGTATGGATGCCCGGGGTGACGTCGACGGGTTCGCCGCCTGCGGAGGCGACCGTCCAGATGTCGCCGCCATTGGAACCCTGGTCGCTCATGAGGCCACCGACGAAGGCAATGCGCGATCCGTCCGGGGAAAAGCGCGGCACGGCCATCTGCAGGTCTTTCAGGGGACCGCTGAGCTTCACCGTGTCGACGAGGGCGACCGCCTTCGCGCCGGCGGTGGCCGGTTGCGCATAGAGCTTGGCCACCCACCAGTTGTTGTCGCCGGGAGGCGGAGCCGCGACGTACGTGATGCGGTCGCCGGTGGGCGAGAAGGAGAATTCGTAGACATGCAGTTCGTCGGGGGTAAGCGTATGAACGGCACCGCCCGCGAGGTCGACTGTCGCGACCTCCTGAACCTCGATGCCTTCGACACCGATCTCGCCAAGCTGCGGCTTGGCCGCTGCCGTGGCGCTGGCACGGCGCGTGGCGTTCGGCACGTAGAGGAAGCCGATGGCTTTCCCGTCCGGACGCCATTCAAGGCCTTGCACGTAGCCCTTGAGATGGGTGACGCGCTTCGGTGCGGTCTTGGCCGCCACGTCCACCACGCTGATGTCGTTCTGCCTGCCCTCCTCCACGCCGGGCGCCTTGCCCGCGCAATCGGAGAGGAAGGCCAGGCGACGGGAATCCGGGGCCCAGGTGGCTTCCGTCTCGCTGCACCCCTTCGTCGCGGTGACACGGCGGGCGTTGCCGCCGTCCACGTCGGCCACCTGCAGCACCTGCTTGCCGTCCGTCTTCACCGTCCAGGCCAGGTGCTTCGCGTCGGGCGAGATCGACACCGACTCGATCGACCGCACCTTGCCCAGGGCTTCCAGGATCGTCGCTATCCGCGGATCCTCGGGTGTCCTGGCCGGGAAACTGCCCGCATGGGCGGCACCCGCGCAGGCAAGCACGACGGCGGCGGCGATCCACTTCGTACGCATGGGTGACCCTGGTCTGTGTGCGAAGCGTGAAACCTAACACGGACATGAAGACACGTGCAGGGTGGCGCTTCGCATTTCACGCCAGCAGGTGTGCGTACTCCGGATTCCGCTTGAACCACGTGGCCGCGTAAGAACATGCGGGGCGAATCTTCCACTTGTTCTCCTGGGCCACCTGTACCGCGAAGCGCGTGAGCAGGTTCGCAATACCGCGGCCGCCGACAGGATCGGGCACGCCGGTGTGGGTGATGATCATGACGTCGTCCTCGAGGACGTAATCCACTTCGCAGTGATGGCCGTCCACCACGACCGAGAACTCGTGCTTCTTGCTGTCGTGGATGATTTCGAGGGGTTTGGCGACATCGCTCATGGGGGTTCTCCGTCGGGACCTTCGAAGCATGCGCGTTCCGGCCCCCCGGTGGGAAGACTCGATATCGTCAAACAGGTCGCCTCTGCACTTCCCACACTAAGCGCAGGCGTAAACTGCCTGCGCATTCAAGCCGAGGACAAGTCCCCACGTGCTGATCATTCACGAACACGGCCACCGAGGCCAACCCGTCCAGTGGACCAAGGGCATGGCCAAGCCGGCCACGCCCATCTGGATCGACCTCCTCGATCCCAGCGAAGACGAACGCCGCTGCGCGGCGGAGATTACCGGGCTGCGCGTACCGGAACGCGGGGACATCGTCAGCCTCGCGCTGTCCAGCCGCATCCGCACCGACGACGACGCGATGTATCTCTCCATCCCTTATTTCGCGGATACCGGCAACAACCACGCGGCGCCGGTGGGGATCGTGGTGACGCACCACGTTCTCATGACCCTGCGTTTCGAGGCATCGCCGGCTTTCGACCTCGCCAGCGAAAGCTGCGAGTCGCATCAGTGGGAATCCAGTGCCGACGCGCTGGCGACGCTGATCGAGGCCATCGTGAACCTGGCCGCCAAGCGCATGGAAGACGTTTCGGCCGACCTGAAGAAGTTGTCGGACCGAATCTTCACCCGTACCCGCGTCGGCACCCCCGCCCTGCGCAACTGCATGCTGGAGGTCGGCCGCCTGGAGGGTGAGCAGGCCCGGAACCGCTCGTCCATGCTCGGCGTGCAGCGCATCGTGTCCTTCGTTCGCGCGAAGAAGCCGGAATGGATGTCCGACGACGTGGAGCTGCGGCTTCGCGTGGTGGACCACGACCTGCGCACCCTCGACGAATTCGACGACCAGGTCACCAACAAGCTGCAGTTCCTGCTCGACGCCAGCCTGGGCTTCATCAGTACCGACCAGAACCACGTGATGAAGGTGCTCACGGTTACCTCGGTGGCGACCATCCCACCGGTGATCCTGGCGGGCGTCTGGGGCATGAACTTCAAGCGGATGCCCGAACTGGACTGGACCTACGGCTACCCCATGGCGATCGCGGCCATCCTGCTCAGCATCCTGCTGCCCGTGCTGTTCTTCAAATGGCGCGGCTGGCTCGAGGGCGATTGAACCCCTAGCGTATTCGTTCACATTTGTGAAGCTACGCAACTGCGACTGGCTTCACATTTTTTTACATCCCACCGCTTTCCCCCTAAAGTCGGCGCCTTTCCGGCCGACACACCCTTTGTGGGTCCTCGCGCCGGATCGCCGGACAGACACACAGGGCCGCCGTCGTGGCGGCCTTTCTCGGGGGAGGAAGGGGTCGGTGCGAATCAGTTGTCCAAATCGCGACGGGTCGGCGGCGGAAAGCTCGCCGTCATGAAAGCTCCGTGGCACGCCCTTGTCGGCACGCTGCCCGAGTCCCGTCTGCTCGACTCGGTGGCGGAGTTCACCCATCACCGGGACATCGACGCCCTGGACCACAGCGTGGTGCTGTCGCTGGCCGAACTGGTGCCCGTCAGCAGCGTCACGCTGTGCAAGCGTGGCGAGGACCTGCAGCATCCGGTCGAGTCCATCGTGGTGTGTTCGCGCAAGGCCGACGGCGGGCTCGTGGTCGAAGCGATCGACCCCGGCCGCGAGGGCGACCCCATCGACACCATCGTGTGTGCCATGGAAACGCTGGAGCCGATCAGCGACGTGACCGAGGACGGCAGCAGCCGCCTGGTCATTCCCATCCAGCGCGAGCACGCGGCCATCGGCGCGCTCATGCTCGAAGCGCCCGATTCGCTGGACGAGGTCCGTTCGATGGTGGAGGGCTTCGCCCGCATCTACGGCAACTACATCGCCCTGCTCAACGAGAGCGAGCGCGACAAGCTCACCGGACTCTACAACCGCCGCAGCTTCGAGCAACGCCTGCAGCGGCTGCTCAAGCTCCAGCGGCAGCGGGCGCGATCCACCGCTCCGGACGGCAAGGAACAGCGCCAGTCCCCTGACAATGCCTCGCAGCTCTTCCTCGCCATCCTCGACATCGATCACTTCAAACGGATCAACGATACCTACGGGCACGTCTACGGCGACGAGGTGATCCTCATGCTCGCCCAGCAGATGCGCGCGAGCTTCCGCCAGGGCGATGTCCTCTTCCGCTTCGGCGGCGAGGAATTCGTGATGCTCATCGAGGCCCGCGACGAACAGGCGGCGCAAGCCGTTCTCGACCGGTTTCGGCAGTTCGTTGCCGGCCATGCCTATCCGCAGGTGGGCCACGTCACGGTCAGCATCGGCTTTGCGCGAATCACCGAGAACGACTACCCCGAGATCGTGCTCGACCGCGCCGACAAGGCCCTCTACTTCGCCAAGCAGAACGGCCGCGACAGCGTGTATGGCTACGAATCGCTCACCGCGCGCGGCGAACTGGCGTCGTCGGTGGCGCTCGGAAGCATCGACCTTTTCTGAGCATCCGCTGTAGGAGCCGTATAGCGGCGAGGGGAACTTACCTCGCGGCTTCATCGCTCCGCTGGTTTCTCGCCGCTATAGCGGCTCCTACATCACTTGGCCGGCTTGCGTGAGACGTAACGGCGGCCGCCGGCCTTGCCGCCCGGGCGCACGCGGAAGGCGAGGCTGATGCGCGGGCCTACGGCCGCTCGCGTCTTGGGAATGCCGTGGTCGTAGTGAAACTGAGTGGCGTAGCTCATCGTGAGCAGGCTGCCCGGCTCCATGTCGATATCGAAGGCGCGCTTCGGTGCCTCTCGTTCGCGCAACACCATGCGCCGCGTCGCGCCGAGGGACAGGAGGGCAATGGGCGCCCCTTCCGTCAGTTCTTCCAGATGATCGTTATGCGGCGCCACGCTGTCGCGGCCGTCGCGATAGAGGTTGAGCCCCACGGAGGTGAACGGTACCTGCGTATGCGCGATGACCTCCCTGGCCGCCTCGCCGAGCGCCGGCGGCAAGGTGGGGTCGTCGAGCGCGTAGTGCTGCACCAGCCGCGGTACGTCCACTTCGCGACCGTACATCGACCGCCGCTGGGCTTCCCAGGGAATGTCCGCCATGAGGCTGGCGAACCAGGCCGCCGCCCTTTCCTGCGGGATCAGGGCCGGCTCGTACGCGAAGCGCCCGTGCTCGTCGTCGACGAGCACGAGGGGCTCCGCGCGGAAGAGACCGGCCTGGGACATCGCTTCCTTACTTGACCACGCCGCAGGCGATGCGAGCACCGCCGCCGCCCAGTGCCTCGGGCGTGTCGGAATAATTGTCGCCGCCGGCGTGGATCATGAGGGCATGGCCCTTCAGGGTGGCGAGCGACTTGAGGCGCGGCGCGGTAACCGCCGTGGTATCGGTGCCGTCCGCACCCACGGTGATCTTCGGCAGGTCGCCTTCGTGGCCCGCCGTCGAGTCGGGGCCTTCATGCTTGCCTGTGTGCGCGGGATCGAAATGGCCGCCCGCGGCCAGCGCGGCGCCCTTCTTGCCGTCCTTTTCGCCGGGGTCGCAGCTGGGCTTCTCGTGCAGGTGGAAGCCGTGCTCGCCCGGAGGCAGGCTCTTCAGGTTCGGCGTGAACACGAGGCCCCCGGCACTTTCGGTCACGGTGACCGTGCCCACGGAAGCACCCGAGCCGGTCGCACTCACCATCTTCATCGGCACGGTTACACTCTTGTCGGCGGCCTGCGCGCCGGCGCAGACGAGCAGCCCGGCCATGGCTACGGCAATACGATTCATCGTGCACTCCTTGGGTTTCGAGGGAATCCCGATACTGCACCCAGGCCCGTGAAGCGTCCAGCCGGGCGGGTTACTCGAAAATGCGGGCGGTCTGCTTGTCCGTCAACTGGTGCCATTCGCCGCTGCGCAGGCCATCGAGCGTCAGGCCGCCCAGCGCCACGCGTTCCAGCGTCTCGACGTGGTTGCCGACCGCGGCGAACATGCGGCGAACCTGGTGATAACGGCCTTCGGTAAGGGTCAGGCGGGCGTGACGCGGGCCCAGCACATCCAGCGAGGCCGGTTCCAGCGGGGCGGTCTCCCCTTCCAGCATCAGCGTTCCTGCCGCGAACGTGGCGGCCTCGTCGCCGCGCAGATCGGAGGCCAGAGTGGCTTCGTAAACCTTACGCACCGACGCCTTCGGCGAAATGATCCGGTGCAGCAACTGGCCGTCGTCGGTGAACAGGAGCAGGCCCGAGGTGTCGCGGTCGAGCCGCCCCACAGTGGAAAGCACCGGGTTGCGCAATGCGAAGCGCGGGGGCAGCAGGTCGTAGACGAGGCGCCCGACGTCCTTCCGCGAGCAGGTGTAGCCGGTGGGTTTGTTGAGCATCAGCAGCATGCCCTGCGGCGGATCGAGCGGTTCGCCGTCGAAGCGCACGTCGGCGTGGTCCACCTTGTCATCGGCATATAACACCTCGCCTGCGGCGTCCGTCACCAGCCCTTCGCGGAACATCGCGGCGACCTGCTTGCGGCTGCCATAGCCGAGGTTCGCCAGGAGGCGTACGAGTTTCATCGGCGGGGCTCCGTGGCTTCGATCACCTTGAAGCCGTCGCGTTCGACGACCGTTCGCACGTCCGCGAAGCATGCGTCGAGGGTGGATTCGTAGGCGAGATGGCGGTTGGCGACCATCCAGAAGCTGCCGTGACCGGCCAGCCCCGCGGCAGCCGCCGCGATGAAGGCGCGCCCCAGCGACGGGTCGTCGGCGCGCCCCTGGTGGAATGGCGGATTGGCCACGACGACGTCGTAGCCGGTGTCGATACCGTGGGTGACATCGTGCCAGCGCACGCTGGTGCCCACTGCACGGCCAGCCCGTGCCATGGTCGCTTCGAGGTTCATCCGCGCGGGCTCGAGCGCGCGTGCTTCCGCTTCGTAAAGGTCCACCGCCGTGACGCCGCTGCAACGCGTGACGATCTCGCAGGCGAGATAACCGAATCCGGCGCCCAGGTCCGCAACACGCCCGGCGAGCGTGGTTGGCAACACGTCGGCAAGCAGAGCCGACGCGGTGTCCACGCGGTCCCACGCGAACAGCCCACGCCGCGTCGCGAAACGGCCGTCGAGCGTTCGCGTCGGCATGTCCAGCGCAAGCCATTCGGCAAGCAGCGATCCATCCGGCATGGCATTCGGCTGGGTCCAGAACACGCGACACTTGTGTTTCGAGAGGCATGCGACGCCACCGGCGAGAAGCGCCAGGTCGGCCTCCGCTGTCTTCGCGCCTTCCGCGTTGGGCACGCTGGCGACCACGATGCCGCCTTCGCCGACAAGCGACAGGGCATGCGCGAAGAGCGCACGCGACTCCTCGCGCTGGCGGGTCGGCAGCACCATCACCACCTGGAAACGACCTTCCGGAACCTCCGGCAGCACGGTGAATCCCGAGCGTGCCAGCGCATCCGCCGCCGGCTTGAACGACTGCTGCAACGTCCAGCCCGGACGGCGCCGCTCGCGCAGGGCGAAGCCGTCGCGTGCGCGCAGCATGAGCAGGTTTCCGTCCGCGGGCAGCGTCAGTTCGCCCGTGGCGAACGGAACGAACAGCGCATCGAGGGCGATATCGGAAGCGGAACCGGCGGACAACGCGGAGACCTTGGCAAGCGAAGGGGACCGACGATTCTAGCCCACCATGCGCGCCGCTCGCAGGGAAAGCCCCGGATCAGCTACTGCAGGAAAGCATCGAGCAACCCACGCGTTCCCGCGCCCAATCCGGCCGCCTTCCCGCCAGGTGCGCCCGTCCCGGCTGTTCGTCGTAGGGTCGCCGCAGCGTATCGAGCAGCTCGTGGACAGCCGCCTCGTCGCCCTGCTCCGCCTTGTCGATGGCCAACTGGGCCAGGTAGTTGCGCAGCACGTAGCGTGGGTTGCTCGCGTGCATCAACGCCAGGCGGCTTCCTTCCGTCGACTCGTCGGCGCGTACGCGCTCGGCATAGCGCCGCAGCCAGCTGGAAAGGGCTTCCTCCACCGCCACGCGCCCGGCGTCGTCATAGAAGGCATCGGCCACGCTGCCCACGTGGGGCGAGGCAAGGTCCACCGTCGCAAGGTCGCGATAGAAGATCGTCATGTCCATGCCGCCGGCGCGCAGCAGGCCGCGCAAGTCGGACACCAGGTCCTCATCGCCCGGCGCCGTCCGCGACAGGCCCAGCTTCGCCGCGGAGAACGCGGCGTCGGTGGCCTCGAAGGTTTCCACGTAACGGTCCAGCCCCGCCTGCAGCGGCGCCACGTCCGCGAACAGGGGGGACAACGCCTGCGCCAGCCGCTGGAGGTTCCAGTAGCCCACCTGCGGCTGCTGCCCGAAACGGTAGCGCCGGTGCATGCGGTCGGTGGTGTTGGGTGTCCAGTCCGGATCGAAATCGTCGATCCAGCCGTACGGACCGTAGTCGATGGTGAGCCCGAGTATCGACATGTTGTCGGTATTCATCACGCCATGAACGAAGCCCACGCGCATCCACTGGGCCATAAGCACAGCGGTGCGTTCGCAGACGTCCGCGAAAAAGGCGGCGTAGCGTTCGCCGGCCGGCCGTTCCACGAGATGCGGGAAATGCGTGGCAAGGGTGAAGTCCACCAGCCGCCGCAGCAGGTCGGTGTCCCCTCGCGACGAGGGCAGCTCGAACGAACCGAAGCGGATGAACGAAGGCGCCACGCGGCACACGATGGCACCCGGCTCGGGCGCCGGGTGTCCGTCGTACATCACATCGCGCACGACCGTCTCGCCGGTGCCGACCAGGGACAGCGCGCGTGTCGTGGGTATGCCCAGGTGGTGCATGGCCTCGCTGCAAAGAAACTCGCGGATGGACGAGCGCAGCACCGCGCGGCCGTCGGCCCCGCGCGAATACGGTGTGCGTCCCGCGCCTTTCAGCTGGATCTCCTGCCGGCCGTGCCCCGCCGTGACGACCTCGCCCAGGCCGATGGCTCGTCCGTCGCCGAGCTGGCCTGCCCAATGCCCGAACTGATGGCCGCCGTAGGTCATCGCATAGCCCGTCATGCCCGGCAGGCGCACATTGCCGGCGAAGACCTGGGCGAAGTCCGGCGCGTCGGTGGCGACACCCAGCATGCCAGCCACCTCGCCCGAGACGGCAATCGTTCGCGGGGCGGCCACCGGCGTCGGTTCGACCCAGGAGAACGCCGCGCCGGTCACCTGCCGCGGTACGTTCGACGTGTCGGGATCGGCGGGGAGTTCGCGTACGAAGGCATTGTCGAAACGAAGGTCGGTCATCCCCCGGATATCCGGGCGACGGCCGGCACATGCAAGGTTGGCCCCGAACTCGTGCAC
>NZ_JBNDHZ010000010.1:0-98346 GCF_056755355.1 Luteibacter sp. HAY1-4A | reverse complement strand
AGATGTGTATAAGAGACAGGTCGGCGATGGGATCTCGCCGCGACCCCCATCGCCGACAGGGTCGGCTCCCACCGAGCAAGGTGGTTTCTTAGCCGGTGGTCTCGATCCGCTCCACGCGCCGCAAGCCGCGCGGCAGCACGCCGCCTCGCGTGGCACGGCTGCCGCCGTACTCCACCAGGTCGGCCCACTTCAACGTGAGCTTCCGCTGGCCCGCATAGAGCGTGACCTCGCCCTTGCCTTCGGCCACGACGGCCACGCCCACCACGCGTTCTTCGCCCGAGACCAGCTTGGCCTTCGGAATCTCGATGAGCTTGTTGCCCTTGCCCTTGTCGAGCTCGGGTAGCTCGGCGACCGAGAACATCAGCAGGTGGCCTTCGCCCGTGACGACCACGATGCGATCACGCGACGGATCGGCCGTGATGGCCGGCGCGACCACGCGCGCGCCTTCGCTGAGCGCGATGATCTGCTTGCCGGCCTTCTGGCGCCCCGTGAGTGCTTCGAAGCGGGTGACAAAGCCGTAGCCGAAGTCAGTGGCGAGGACGATGCGGATGTCGTTGTCGGCAGCCACCACGGCATCGAACCGCGCGCCCGCCGGCGGACTGAAGCGGCCCGTGAGCGGTTCGCCGTTGCCGCGCGCGGACGGCAGCGTGTGCGCCGGTGTGGCATAGGCGCGGCCCGTCGAATCGATGAAAGCCACCTGCTGGGTGGTGCGCGCGCGCGCAATCGCGAGCAGGCTGTCGCCGTCCCGATAGGACAGGGCCTCGCCGTCGATCTCATGGCCTTTGCCGGCGCGCACCCATCCCTTCTGCGACAGCACCACGGTGACCGGCTCGGACGCGACCAGCGCGCTTTCGTCCAGCGCCTGGGCCACGCTGCGCTCGATCAGCGGCGCGCGCCGCTCGTCGCCGTACTTCTCGGCATCGCTGCGCAGTTCTTCCTTGATGAGACCCTTGAGCTTCGCCGGCGACTTCAGCAGCACGTTGATGCGTGCGCGCTCTTCCTCGAGCTTGTCGCGCTCCTCGTTGATCTTCATTTCCTCGAGGCGGGCCAACTGGCGCAGCTTCGTCTCCAGGATGTAGTCGGCCTGTTCCTCGTCGAGGCGGAAGCGGGCGATCAGCACCGGCTTCGGTTCTTCCTCGGTACGGACGATACGGATCACCTCGTCGATGTTGAGGTATGCGATGCGCAGCGCCTCGAGCATGTGCAGGCGTCGCTCCACGCGCCCCAGGCGATGGTTGAGCCGGCGGGTGACCGTGTCGGTGCGGAAGCGCAACCACTCGCCCAGGATCATTTTCAGATCCTTGACCTGCGGACGCCCATCGAGGCCGATCATGTTCAGGTTGATGCGGAAGCTCTTCTCCAGATCGGTCGTGGCGAAGAGGTGTTGCATCATCTCGTCCACGTCGACGCGGTTCGAGCGCGGCACCAGCACGAGGCGAATCGGGTTCTCGTGGTCGGATTCGTCGCGCAGGTCTTCCAGCATCGGCAGCTTCTTCGCGCGCATCTGCGCGGCGATCTGCTCGAGGATCTTCGACGGCGACACCTGGTGCGGCAGCGCGGTGATGACGATGTTGCCTTCATCGCGCTCGTACACGGCCCGCGCCCGCACGGAGCCCACCCCGTTCTGGTACATCGCCACGATTTCCTTGCGCGGCGTGATGATCTCGGCCTTGGTCGGGTAATCCGGCCCGTGCACGTGCTCGCAGAGGTCGGTGATGGTGGCGTCGGGATCGTCGAGCAGGCGGATGCAGGCGCTGGCGACCTCGCGCAGGTTGTGCGGCGGGATGTCGGTGGCCATGCCCACGGCGATGCCCATCGAGCCGTTCAGCAGCACGTGCGGCACGCGGGCCGGCAGCCAGGAGGGTTCTTCCATCGTGCCGTCGAAGTTCGGCACCCAGTCGGTAGTGCCGTGGCCCAGTTCGGAAAGCAGCACCTCGGCGATGGGCGTGAGGCGGGATTCCGTATAACGCATGGCCGCGAAGCTCTTCGGATCGTCGGGCGAACCGAAGTTGCCGTGGCCGTCCACCAGCGGATAGCGGTAGGAGAACGGCTGCGCCATGAGCACCATGGCCTCGTAGCAGGCCGAATCGCCGTGCGGATGGAACTTGCCGATCACGTCGCCGATGGTGCGCGCCGACTTCTTGGGCTTGGCCGTGGCCCCCAGGGCGAGTTCGCTCATGGCGTAGATGATGCGCCGCTGGACGGGCTTCAGGCCGTCGCCCACGAAGGGCAGGGCGCGGTCCAGCACCACGTACATCGAGTAGTCGAGGTAGGCCCGCTCGGCGTACTCCTTGAGCGGGATCTGTTCGTAATTGGCTTGCAAATTCATGGGTTTGTGCATCCGGCAGGCGCGCCACTGCGCGTCGATAACCGGACAATGTTGCCAGAAACCGGTCTCAGGAGCGAAGACCACCCATCGGAATCTCGTCAGTTCAGCGGCTTGCCCGCGTCCACGTCCTTCAGGAACTTGATCAGCCCCGTGAAGTACGTCTTCTGGTCGTCGTACATCGCCAGATGCGAGCCCTGGGGGCAGAGGAGGAAGCGCGCGTCCGGCATCTTCTTCGCCATGGCGGCCATGTATTTCGGATCCATGGTGTCGTACTGCGCCCCGATGACCAGCGTCGGCACCTTGATGGTCTTCAGCGCCTCGCTGCGGTCCCAATGCAGGAGTTTGCCGCTGGCACCCAGTTCGCTCGGGCCCTGCATCGACACGTAGATCTGCTGGTTGATGTGGCCGAAGGCGCGTTCCACCGGCTCCGGCCACTGCGCGGCCGGCATGCGCAGGATGTGCTTCTCGTAGTGCATGGGCATGAGGATGGCCATGTACGCCGGATCGTCGGTCTTGTGCTCCGCCTCCAGGCGCTTGATCTCGGCGAGCTTCTTCGGGTCCATCGACGGCATCAGTACCTTGCTGGCGTACTCGTTGTACGCGGGGATGCTGTCCATCATGTTCGAGATGATCAGCCCCTTCAGGTGCTGCGGATATTTCAATGCGTATTCGATCGCCAGCACGCCGCCCCAGGAATGGCCGAGGACGAAGAAATTATCCTTGTCCAGGTGCAGTGCCTTGCGCACCTGTTCCACCTCGTCCACGAAGCGCGGGATTTCCCAGAGCGACGGATCGTCAGGCTTGTCGCTGAAGGCCGAACCGAGCTGGTCGTAGTAGTAATACTCGATGCCCGCGCCGGGGAAATAACTGTCGAAGGCCTCGAAGTATTCGTGCGTGGCGCCCGGGCCGCCGTGCAGCAGCAGGACCTTGATGGTGGGATTGTTGCCCACCCGCTTGGTCCACACTCGGAACTTACCCTTTGGCGTATCGATGACGATGGATTTCTGGCCACCGGACAGCACGTCATCGCGGCCAGTGTTGTCGAAATAGGAGGCAGGCGTGGTCGCCGGAGGGGTGGCGGCGTGCACGCCGAAGACGGCGAGGGCGAACAGGGCGGCAACGTACAGGCGGCGCATGGCGTTTCCCCAGGAAGGTGTGCCGGCATCATCGACGGCCGCAGTCCTTCGCGCAAGATATCGCGGGGCCATGTAGGAGCCGCTTCAGCGGCGATCCCGCGGCAGCGGGCAAGCTTGCCGCAAGTAGCCAACGCCGCTGAAGCGGCTCCCACATTCTTTAAAGGTCGAAATCGGCCTGCACCGGGAAATGATCCGACGGATAACGCCCGTCCTTCGACGTCGTGATCGTCTGTACCGACTTGGCCGTGACGCCGCTGGAGAGGATCCAGTCGATCCGCTTGGTCGGCTTGCCGGTGAAGTTGTGGAACGTCTCGGCCGGACCCTCGCGCTTCGGCGCGGTTTCCCAGGCGTCCTTCAGTGTTGCCGTGAGCGTCTTGTGCGCTTCGCCATCCGGACCGGTGTTGAAGTCGCCGGTGACGATCACCGGCACGCCCTTCGGCAGCTTGGCGATCCATGTGGCGAGCAGCTTGCCGCAGCGCGTGCGTACGTCTTCGTCCTGATCGCGATAGGGCAGGTGGGTATCGAGCAGGTAGAAGCGCTTGTGGTCGGACAGCCGTTCGAACAGCGCCCAGTTCACCATGCGCGGCATGATATTGCCCCAGTCCATGCTGCCCGGCTGATCGGGCGTGCTGGAAAACCAGAAGTCGCCCGACTTGACGAGCTTCAGGGTGTCCTTGCGATAGAAGATGCCCATGTGCTCGTCGCCATGCTTGCCGTAGCGGTCGCGCCCGAACCACACGTACTCCGGCAGGCGCTCCACGGTGTCGTCGCCCTGCTGCTTGTACAGCTCCTGCGTGCCGATGATGTCGGGATGCATCTGCCGGATGGTGTCGGCGAAGAGGTCGCGGCGGAAATCCCAGCCGTTGGGTCCGTCCTTGCCGGTCATGGTGCGGACGTTGAAGGTCATTACCTTAAGTTCCGCTGCGGCGGCAGGGAGCGCGAACGCAGTGATGGCGGCGGCGAGGAAGAGTCGGGAGAGGCGAGTCATGGGCACCGGCTTCTTGGGGACAAGTACCGGACTATAACGGCGGACGGAGCGGTTTTTTGCCGCGCAGTGCACACACCACGGATATGGGATGATCCTGCTTTCTCACTAACCCGTTGCCTCCGATGGAAAAAGCCAAGCCCGAGAAACTGTCGAACGGTCGCAAGGCGGTCATCGCCGTGGTGGCGGCTGCTTTCATCGCCTCCGCGACCACAGCCATGCTGGCCTTCACGGCCTCGCACCGCGCCCGGGAGGCGGATGCGAAGGCGCTCGCGGCGGACACGGCCGACCTGCGCGGCGAACTCGCCCTGTGGCAGACGAGGGTGCGCGAAACCATGGCTGCCGCGGAGCAGGATCGCCAGCCTTACGTGGACAGGCTCGTCGGCCAGACGCAGGGCCTTTCGCTGTGGAAGCCACGCACGCCGTGCGGCCAGGCGGCACGCGATGGGCTCGTGCGCGCGATGGAAGACCATGCACGTGCGCTGCTGCGGGGCGAGGCCGCGCCGGTGGACGCCGGCGAGTCGAAGGCGCTCGATGCGGCCCTGCGCGAATGCGACGCGGCGCGGGGCAGGGACGTCGAAGGCTGAATAGTTACGCCCGCGTAACAATGTTCGTGGTAACCGTGGTGCTTCGAAAGAGGCAGCACCCATGAACGACGAGCTCTACGTGTCCGCGCCAACCGACCTGACGCGGGTGAACACGGCACTTCGATCGGATATCCGTTATTGGACGCGTGTTCTCGGAGTCAGCGAACTCGCATTGCGCAGCGCGGTGAAGAACGTGGGCGAGCATTCGTGGGACGTGAGGGCGGAGCTCCGCCGCCGGCGCCGCCGATGAACGACGCAGGCCGCCCGTTCCGCATCTTCATCTTCTATCCCGGCATGAACGAACGCGTCTGGCGCGTCCTGCTTCCCGGCGGGGCGAAGCATCTCTTTCCCACCGAAGGCAGGGCAGTGGAATTCGCGCTCGCCTCCGCATCCTCGGTAACGACGGGCCGCATGCGCCGTGTCGAAGTGCTGAAGGAGACGCTGTCCGGCGGTTGGATGGTGGTGGCGCGTCCGGCGGCGCAGTAGCGCCGGCGAACCGCGGAAACAGCATTGGCATCGCTACCTGCCTGACCGAGGTATCTTCGGCCTGCCAGATGTAGGCCTTTCTCCGCTTTTCATGCGGAGATTGGACGCCTGATTCGCCGCAAACGCGACTTATTAACCGCGTTCAGTGTGGAGAATGAGGGTGTGCCTCCCGGTGTCCCGATGGGACGTCGGTATCCGGGGCTACGCGCAGCAAAACGACGCCGTGCCGAGGCACCGATCCGGTAAAGACATCGCCGGACGTGACGGCAGCGTGGCGCCAAAGGTCGCGTGCGGAGACTCCCTGGCGGAAACGCTCGCCCAAGCGCTGCCAAGCCAGGTTGACCTTCGCGGTCCGTTCGCCCCTGTTGAAAAAGCCCACGACGACCGAACCGTCTCTCATGTCGCGTACGAGCACTTCGACCTCGCCCTGCGCTTCCAGCCGTCGTGCCGTAGTTCCGGCAGGGTCTTGATCCACAGCGATCACCTCGCGGTTGAGCAGGATGTCCTTTGTGACAGCGTCCATGGTGCGTAGATCGTTGCCTGCCAGAAGCGGCGCGGGAAGGATGGACCACAGGCTCATCTGCGTGCGGTATTCGTCCGCGGTCATGCCACCGTTGCCGATCTCGAGCATGTCCGGGTCGTTCCAATGCCCTGGTCCCGACCAGGCGGTGAGATCCAGTTGTCGAAAGCCGCGCTTCGACATCGATTCCCAGTTGTCGCTGATATCGGGCGTCGTGCGCCACATGTTCGCGCCTGTCTGCGGCCCCCACTTCCATATGTCGAAGTCGCCCGATTGCGAGAGGCTGTACACGATGGGTCGGCCGGTCTTGCGCAGCGCATGGCCCATCCGGCGGAATAGCGCCTCCTGGTTTTCACGCGTGACCGGATAAAGAACGGTCGCTCCGCAGTAATCGTATTTGAGGAAATCGACACCCCACGCTGCGAACGTGCGCGCGTCCTGCTCCTCATGGCCATGACTGCCCACGAATCCGGCGCATGTCTTCGCACCGGGCGAGGAGTAAATGCCCAGCTTCAATCCGCGAGCGTGGACGTACGCCGCCAGTGCGGACAAGTCACCGAATTTCTCATTAGTCTGAATCTCGCCGGTCTTGCTGCGCTCTCCTTCCCAGGTGTCGTCGATGTTGACGTACACATACCCGGCGTCGCGCATGCCGTTGGCGACCATCGCGTCGGCCATCTCGCGCACGTCGGACGCAGTGATGCGGCCAGCGAAATGATTCCAGCTGTTCCAACCCATCGGGGGCGTGCGTGCCAGCCCATTCGCGGGAACGGCATCCTCCGCAGGGACGTTCGTCGGTGCGCTGGCTGCAAGGAGGTTCCAGCTCGAAAGCACGGCCAAAAGCGCTGCGGAGAGGCGACCGGTCTGGCGTGGCGTCATGCGGCGTTCTCGAAAGGCCGGGTGGTATCGCATCGTACCCGATACGCTGCGCTACGCGAGGCAGGTAGCAATGAACACGCCGCGAAGGTTAATGTCGACCACGGCTCCATTGGAGGAGTGAATCATGAACATCGAGCGCATTCGTCGGCTACCCGGGGACGATCATCCGATTTCAATCGTGGCCGAGTCTCTTCGAGTGAGAGTCATGGCTGGTGGTCGGCTCGTTGCCGACTCAACCCGGGCGCTCGTGCTCCGTGAAGCGAGCTATCAGCCTGTTCACTACATCCCACGGGAAGACGTGGACATGTCGGCGCTGGTTCGTTCCCACCACACGACGTATTGCCCGTACAAGGGGGACTGCAATTACTACTCGATTCCCGCAGGAGGCGACCGGTCGCTCAATGCGGTGTGGACCTATGAGAATCCGTTCGATGCCGTGGCGGCGATTGCGGGACATCTCGCGTTTTATCCCAACCGCGTCGACACCATCACTTTAGGCGGGGCGGAATGACACACGGGAATAGACCCAGCGAGGCCAGGGTACCGTTCTGGCGACGGCCGATGCCGCTGGGAACGTTAAGTCGCGCAATATAAAAGGGCTTGCAGTGATGCAAGCCCTGAAATAAATGGTGGCTCGGGACGGAATCGAACCGCCGACACGGGGATTTTCAATCCCCTGCTCTACCAACTGAGCTACCGAGCCACGGGTGCCTGCAACGGTCGTTGCGGCGAGTGGAGCCGCGTATTAAATCGGGTGCGGGCGCCGGCGTCAAGCGTCCTTTTCGGGTGGAACGTAGCCGGCGGGCTGCACGACGTCGCCGCCGAAGAAATATTTCTCCATCTCGCCGCTCAGGAACTTGCGTGTGTTCGGGTCGAGCGGCGACAGGCGCATCTCGTTGATCAGCATGGTCTGGTGGGATAGCCACTGGGCCCAGGCTTCCTTCGACACGCCGTCGTAGATGCGCTTGCCCAGGTCGCCAGGCCAGGGCGCGAAATCGAGGCCTTCGGCCTCGCGGCCGAGTTTCACGCAATGAACCATGCGCGTCATGGGGATATCTCCGGAAGGTTGGCGAGCAGCGTTCGCACCGGGGCCGGAAGACCGAGCGAGGCGAGTTCCTCGCGGCCGCACCAGCGGCGGTCTTCGCGGTCCGCCACGGCGGCGAGCGGGGCCGCATGGTCGAACAGGATCGGCGACACGTCCAGCCTGTAGTGGCTGAAGACATGGGTGAAGGCAGGTAGTGGATCGGCCTCGCGCACGCGGGCCAGGCCGGATGCGACCGTGCCGGCGGCATCGGCGTCCGCCGCTTCCGGCAGGCTCCACAGGCCGGACCAGACGCCCTGCGGTCCGCGCTTTTCGAGCAGCACGCGGCCATGGGCGTCGCGCAACAGCAGCATGGCCAGCGAGCGGGTGGGAATCTTCTTGCCGGGTTTCGGCGTCGGCAGCGCGGCCGTGAGGCCATCGCGATGGGCGATACACGTGGCCGCGTGCGGACACAACAGGCACAGCGGCTTCGTTCGCACGCAGACGGTGGCGCCCAGGTCCATGATCGCTTGCGTGTAGTCCGCGGTGCGCTCGGACGGGGTGTGCTCGTCTGCGTGGCGCCAGAGTTGCTTTTCGACCGCGCTTTCGCCGGGGAAACCGGTAATGCCGTGATACCGCGCGAGCACTCGCTTCACGTTGCCGTCGAGGATCGGAAACCGCAGGCCGTACGCCTGTGCGAGGATCGCGCCGGCGGTGGACCGGCCGATGCCGGGCAGGGCCATCAGCGCGTCCAGGTCGCGCGGCAATTCACCGCCATGGCGCTCGACGCACAGCTGCGCCGCACGATGCAGGAAGCGGGCGCGGCGGTAATAGCCGAGCCCCGACCACAGCGCCAGCACCGTGTCCTCGTGCGCCGCCGCGAGCGATGCCAGCGTGGGCAACGTGTCCACGAAGCGCTGGAAGTACCCGATGACGGTGATCACCTGCGTCTGCTGCAGCATGATCTCCGACAGCCATACGCGATACGCGTCGCGCGGATGCTGCCAGGGAAGATCCTTGCGCCCGTGGTGGTCGTACCAACGGAGCAATTCGCGCGCGAACACGTTCATGGTGTGCTGGCGGTGGATGAGGCGGCGGCCGGCACCTGCGGCGTGGCCTGGATGCGCAGGCCCTTGATGTGCACGCCGCCGACGTCGAGCGTCTTCGCTTCGATGGTGCCCAGCACGGGCGGAAGCGTAGGCGGCCCGCCTGCCAGGATGCCGCTCCACCATTCGGTGAAGCCTATCGGCGGGATGCGGATATCGGTGCGGTCGTTGTCGCCGTCGAGGCGAAGGGCGACGTAAAGCGGGTCCTGCTGGTTCGCCGGCGTGACATTGAGCGTGATGCCGTACGGTGCGCCCGAATTCCGTGTGATGCGACCGGAAAGCGAAGCGCCCACATCGGCACCGCCCCGCCATGTGGCGCCGCCGCGAAGCGTGGCGGCGAAGCGTGATTCGCTGGACAGCCGGAGTTCCATGTCAGCAAGCGTGAGCACGCCGCGCGAGAGCGAGGGGGTCGTTTCGAGTTCCACCGAATAGGCTGTTCCGTCGGCGGTGCTGGCCGCCAGCGCGAGCGCGAACGGCATGCCGTTCGCGAGGCGCCCGGCGTCGATGTCCACGTTGGACAGCAGCAGTTCGTTGCCGCGCAGGAGCGTGCCGCGCTCGATGCGGAAACCTGCATCCACCGTGGGTAGGATCGCGCCCGCCGTGGAGGGACGCGAGGGCAGGGTGTCCAGGTAAGCCGCGAGCGCGTCGACGTCGATGCGCGCACCATCCACTTCGAGTCGCGAGATGCGCGCTTCGCCGCCCATCAATGCATGCCAGGGCAATACGAGCTTGCCGTGCGAGGCGACGAGCAGGGGCAATTCCGCGCCGTTCGCACGCACGGTCAGGCCTTCCAGTTCCAGCGCGGGCTTCGGCCAGAGGGTGGGGCTGGCCGGACTGGCCAGCGTGAGTTCGAGTCCGGCCGCGCGGGCACGCGATTGCAGCAGCGAAGTGAACCGCTCCGGTTGCAGCATGACGTAGGTGGCGACGAACGCCGCCAACAGCACCACCGCCACCAACGCGCCGGCGGCGAGAAGGCCGATGCGGAGGGGGCGTTTCATCGCCGCGGTCCGTGCATCGGGCCCTTCACTCAGCCGCCGATGGTGGGTGGCAGCAGGCCATCCACGAAGGCTTCGGCATCGAACACGCGCAGGTCGGTGGCGGTTTCGCCCAGGCCGACGTAGCGGATGGGCAGGCCGAACTCGCGCGCGAGCGCGAACATCACGCCGCCCTTGGCGGTGCCGTCGAGCTTGGTGACCACAAGGCCCGTGACCCCCGCCGTATCGCGGAACTGGCGCACCTGGCTGATGGCGTTCTGCCCGGTCGTGCCGTCGATCACCATCAGCACCTCGTGCGGTGCGCTGGCGTCCAGCTTCTTCATGACACGGCCGATCTTGCCCAGCTCGTCCATCAGGCCACCCTGGGTGTGCAGGCGGCCCGCCGTGTCGGCGATCAGCACCTGCGTGCCGCGCGAGCGCGCGGCCTGGAGTGCGTCGAAGATGACGCTGGCGGAGTCGGCATCCTGGCCCTGCGAGACCACGGGCACCTTGTTCCGCTCGCCCCATGTCTTCAGCTGCTCGACGGCGGCGGCGCGGAAGGTGTCGCCCGCGGCCAGCATCACGCTGCGGCCCTCGTCGGCGTAACGCCGCGCGAGCTTGCCGATGGTGGTGGTCTTGCCCACGCCGTTGATGCCCACCGTGAGGATCACGAAGGGTGACGCGGTGGCGACGTCGAGTTGTTGCTCGACCGGTTTGAGAAGGGCGACCAGTTCCGCCCGCAGCGCCTTGAGCAGCGCGCCGGCATCGGCGAACTCGCGTTTGTGCATGCGCCTGCGCAGGTCTTCGACCAGGCGGGTGCTGGCCTCGACGCCCACGTCGGCAGTGATGAGCGCGGTTTCCAGTTCGTCGAGCAGGTCGTCGTCGAGCTTCGGGTGGCGCACGAAGAGCGAGGTGAGGCTCTTCGCGAAGCCGCTGCCGGACAGCCGCTCGCGCCAGCTGCGGCGCACGGGCTGTTCTGCCTCGCGGGCCGCCTCGACGACGGCGGTTTCTTCCGTCTCGGTTTCGACCTCGGGTGCGGCCGGTTCGGGCTGGGCGGTTTCCGCCAGCGCTTCCGGGATGCCGGCAACGGCCTCGGCCGAGGCGGGATCGGCCGACTGGTCGACGCGGTCGTCCGGTACCGGGGACTCCGGTGCGGCCGGCTCGGTGGTCTTCTTTTTCCAGAACTTGAGCATTGCGCGGGGGATTCAAAGACAATAGGCGAATGCTATCACCCCCGCCCCCCGAGCCTGAGCGATGAGCGCTTCCGGCCGCATCCGCGTCATCGGCGGATCGTTGCGCAATTCGCGGATCGAGGTGCCCGACTTTCCCGGGCTTCGTCCGACGACGGACCGCGTGCGTGAAACCCTCTTCAACTGGCTCCAGCCCGTGGTGGAGGGCGCCCGTTGCCTCGACCTTTATGCCGGAACCGGTGCCCTGGGCCTCGAGGCGCTGTCGCGAGGCGCCGCCGCGGTCACCTTCGTCGAGCGCGAGCCGCGCCTTGCCGCGGCGCTGAGGGCCAATCTTGCCCGGCTGAAGGTAACCGGCGAGGTGATCTCCGACGATGCGGCGCGCTGGCTTGGTGGGCATGCACAGCCCTTCGACCTGGTCTTCCTCGATCCTCCGTTCGCGCTGGACGCATGGTCTGCGATTGGCCGGAAGCTGGAGGAGGGTGGGTGGCTCACGCCGCGCGCATGGATCTACGTGGAATCGCCGCGCGGCGCCGCCTTCGCGCTGCCCGACACGTGGCAGCCGCATCGCGAGGGTCACGCCGGGGAAGTGGCCTACGCCCTCTATCGCCGCACCCCGGCCGATCCGTTAAGCTAGCCCGCGTTTCCTCGACCCGCCTCTCATGACTCCTCCGCCGGCCAATCCGCGTCTCGCCGTTTACCCAGGCACGTTCGATCCCATCACGAACGGCCACGCCGACCTCGTGTCGCGTGCCGCCCCGCTATTCGACAGGATCGTGGTCGCCGTCGCGGAAAGCCGGAGCAAGGGGCCGGGCTTCAGCCTGGGCGAGCGCATCGCGCTTGCGCGGCTGGCCCTGGCCGACCTGCCGAACGTGGAAGTGCGCGGTTTCGACTGCCTGCTTGCCGACTTCGTGACCGAAATCGGCGCGGGCGTAATCCTGCGCGGCCTTCGCGCGGTCTCGGACTTCGAATACGAGTTCCAGCTCGCCAGCATGAACCGTCACCTGATACCCCAGGCCGAGACGCTGTTCCTGACGCCGGCGGAACAATACAGCTTCATCTCTTCCTCGCTCGTGCGCGAAATCGGTCGCCTTGGTGGCGACATTTCCGGATTCGTGCATCCGGCGGTGCAGCAGGCCATGCGCCAACGCTGGCGCAACACTTAAGGACACTCTGAGCCATTCTCGCAGACGCCATGACGTCAGGAAGGGCTGCCAAGGCATCTGTGTCGCGCCGGGAAGGGTGGGCCCCTTGCCAAGCGGCACGGATGCCTTGGCGGCCCTTCCTGACGTCACCCTGTCTATATTAATCTTTCGTGAGGGCCGAGCCTGTCTGTTCGCATGTCTTCGGTCCATCGGCTCAACAGACGGCCAGTCTGCCTTCGCCGACGGCCCTGCGACCTGCGAACAGACAGGCTCGGTGGCGTCTGCGAGAATGGCTCAGAGTGTCCTTAACCACAGGTGATCATCATGCGTAAGTTCATCCTCGCCGCGTCCGTGGCCCTGACCGCCACCCTGGCCCTCTCGGCCTGCAACAAGTCCGAAGACACCGACCAGGCTGCCACGCAGCAGGAAGCGGCCGTCGCCAAGCCGACCAATCCGTCCGATACCAAGGCCTGGAGCCAGTATTTCGGTCAGATCGTGCGCAAGAACATGCAGGGCATGACGGCCGACCGTCCGTTCCCGTACTTCGTGCCCGCCGGCGACGACCAGGCCGGTCAGGACGGCCGCGCGCGCCAGCTCGAGAACGTGCAGGGCACCGTCGCCCGCGGCGTCACCCCGGGCAACATGCTCGTGTTCGGTGGCCCGGAATCGGCCAAGACCGCCGACCTGATGGTCGAGGCCTTCAAGGGCGCGAACGCCGGCTCGTTCAAGAACGTGATCGTGCTGTTCATCGGCGACCAGGCCGACCAGCAGCGCGTAGCCGACGCCGTGGCTCCGAGCGGCGCGACGTTCCGCTTCGTGGCGATGTAACCGGCCCTTTCAGGGCTGGTCGAAGGGGCGCCGCTTTCGGCGCCCTTTTTCGTGGGCCGAGGCAAAAAACGGTCGCGCGCAGGGCGCGCGCCTACAGGTGCTAAAATCGCCCCATGTCCCTGATGATCCTCGACACCTGCGTCAACTGCGACGTCTGCGAGCCCGTGTGCCCCAACAAGGCCATCTCGCTGGGCGAGCAGTACTACGTGATCGATCCCAGCCTCTGCACGGAGTGCGTGGGGCACTTCGACAACCCGCAATGCGTGGAAGTCTGCCCGGTGGAATGCATCCCGCACGACCCCGACCATGTCGAGACCCGGGACCAGCTGATGCTCAAGTACGAGCACCTGATGGCGAAGGTACCCTAAGAATCCGGCGGCGCCATGGGTTAATCTCAGGGGAATCGATATCCCCTGTCGGAGATAACCCATGCTCCATGCCCCATCGTGGCGTGTGCTCGCCGCGAGTTTCTTCCTCGTCGTCGGTGCCGGCCAGGCCGCCGCCCTCGACGCGCCGGCCGCGGCCCCGAAGGGTCCCGGCCACGCCGCCATCGCCAGCGCGAACTACCTCGCCACCAACGCCGGTTTCGAGGTGCTGGGCAAGGGAGGCAATGCCTTCGATGCCGCCATCGCCGTCGCCTCCACCCTGGCCGTGGTCGAACAGCAGAGTTCCGGCATCGGTGGCGGGTTCCTCGCGCTGCTGCATCGTGCCTCGGACCGGCGCGATGTCTTCATCGACGCCCGCGAAACCGCGCCGAAGGCCGTGGACATGAAGGTGTACGTCGGCAAGGATGGCAAGCCGAACCGCGACGTCTCCATGAACGGTCCGCTTTCCGCCGGCATACCGGGCGAGCCAGCAGGCCTGGCCTGGATGGCATCCCACTACGGCAAGCTTCCGCTGTCCGTCTCGCTGGCGCCCGCCATTCGCATCGCGAAGGAGGGCTACCAGCCGGACAAGCGCTTCATCGAAGCCATCGAAGACCGCAAGGACGTCATGGCGCGTTATCCCGCTTCGGCTGCGATCTACCTTCCGGGTGGGAAGGCTCCGCAGGAAGGATGGACCCTGCGCCAGCCCGACCTGGCGAAGACGCTCGAGCGTCTCGCCGCCGACGGTGCCGACGGCTTCTACAAGGGCGAGACGGCGAAGCTGCTGGTGTCGGCGTCGCGCGACGCCGGCGGCAACTGGACGGCCGCGGATCTGGAAGCCTACAAGGTGAAGGAACGCGAGCCTCTCAGCGTGGATTACAAGGGCTATCGCATCGTCACCGCACCGCCGCCGTCCTCGGGTGGCGTGGCGATCGCCGAGATACTCAACATCCTGTCCGGCTACGACCTGACGAAGCTCGATGCGGCGCATGCGGCGCACCTCACCATCGAAGCGATGCGTCGTGCGTTCCGCGATCACAACGAGTACCTGGGCGATCCGGACTTCGTGAAGATGCCACTCGACATGTTGTTGTCGAAGCATTACGCCGACGGTCTGCGCGCCACGATCTCTCCCGACAAGGCCACGCCTTCAGACCTGCTTCCCGCCGCCATGGCTCCCGAGCCGGGCATGCACACCACGCACTTCTCGGTGATCGACGCCGACGGCAACATGGTGGCCTCCACGCTCACAGTGAACCTCGAGTTCGGCTCGGCCTTCGTGGCGAAGGGCACGGGCGTGGTGCTCAATGACGAAATGGACGACTTCGCGCTGGTTCCCGGCCAGCCGAACGCCTTCGGCTTGCGCGGTGCGCTCGCCAATGCGCCGGAACCGGGCAAGCGCATGCTTTCCTCGATGTCGCCGAGCTTCGTCTTCGGCGCCGATCGCACCGCGGTGATCGGTTCGCCCGGCGGTTCGACCATCATCACCCAGGTGCTGGAAGGCATCCTCGCCTTCGTGGACGGCAAGAGTGCCTCGGACATCACGGCGCAGAAACGTTTCCACCACCAGTATCTGCCTGACCGCGTGGACGTGGAGGCCGGCGTTTTCGACGCCGCCACCAGCAAGGCCCTCACCGACATGGGATACGTGCTGCGCAACCGCTCGCCCTGGGGCTTCATGAACGTCGTGACGTGGGACCATCGCACCAACAAGCTCGACGCCGCGAGCGATCCGCGCCGTCCGTCGGGCCTGGGCAAGGTGCAGTGAGGCAGTCGACGTGAAACTCTGGTCATTGATCGGCAATTCGCAGCGACTGGACGGCGGCGCGATGTTCGGCAACGCGCCGCGCGCCATGTGGTCTCGCTGGATCGAACCCGACGGGCAGAACCGCATTCCGCTGGCGTGCCGTTGCCTCCTCGTCACGGGGCTCGATGGACGGAACGTCCTGTTCGAGACGGGCATCGGTGCATTCTTCGACCCGGCCATGCGCGAACGCTATGGCGTCGTCGAGGACCGTCACGTGCTGCTCGATTCGCTGGCAGAGGCCGGCCTCGGCCACGAAGACATCGACGCCGTGGTGCTCTCGCACCTGCACTTCGACCACGCGGGCGGCCTGCTCGCGCCCTGGGCCGATGGCGAACCGGCACGCCTGCTCTTCCCGAACGCGCGTTTCCTCGTGGGCGCCTCGCATTGGAGGCGCGCGCACGACCCGCATCCACGGGACCGGGCCTCGTTCGTTCCGGACATCGTGCGCCTGCTGGAGGAGAGTGGTCGTCTCGAGCTGGTGGAGGAGGGCAGGCCGTCTTCGCTCGGCGAAGCGGTGCGCTTCGAGTTCTCCGAGGGGCATACACCGGGACTCATGCTGGCCGAGGTCGGCGGCGTGGCCTTCTGCGCCGACCTGATTCCCGGACGAGCGTGGGTACACCTGCCCGTGACGATGGGTTACGACCGCTGGCCTGAGAAACTCATCGACGAGAAACAGGCCTTCCTCGACGACAAGATGGCACGAGGCGTCCGGCTGTTCTTTACCCATGACCACGGCTGTGCGGTGGCGTCCGTCGTGCGGGACGGTAAAGGTCGCTACTCGCCGGCCGATATCCTTGAACGATTAGCCGGGGTCGATGCCTGGGCGGTTGCATGATGGGGGCGGGATGACGTCGACATACAGGGTGAAGCAGACGGGGATGGCCCTGGGTGCGCGGCTGGTCGGAGCGGCGTTGCTGCTTGCCGGCCTTGGCCTTATTGCGTGGAACGAACGCCGCGTCATGGATTACACCGCGGCGCTGGCGCGTCACGGTGCGCCGGTGCTCGATCTGGGCGCGGCCGGCCGCCCTGGGGCGGGCCAGTACGGCTCGTTGACCCGGGTGAGCGGCATGCCGCAGATCGTCGACGCGCCGCGTGACGCGGAATTCGGCATCCGTGCCGACTCGCCCATCCTCATTCGCCACGTGGAGATGTTCCAGTGGCGCGAGATCACCATCGGCGGCACCACCCATTACGAACTCGATTGGGTGGACCGGCCGATCGATGCGTCCGAGTTCGCCAAGCCAGCCGGTCACGTAAATCCCGGTCGATTCCCCATCCAGGGGCGGCAATTCGAGGCCGGCGAGGTCAAACTGGGCAACTTCAAGCTGTCCGAGCCGATCCTGCGCGCCTTCCCCGGCCGTGTGACCGTTCCGCCCGACGAAAAGGCCTTGCCGGCAAACATGGCCGCCACGTTCCAGCGCTTCGGCGATGCGCTGGTAACGAGCAACAAGCCGGCCAACCCGCGCCTCGGCGACCTGCGCATCAGCTGGGAAGCCGTACCGTTGCAGGCGATGACCGTGCTCGCCCGCATCGACGGCGACACGCTGGTGCCTGCCGCCGGCAGCGGCAATGGCGGTGGCGAAGGCTTCGACGTGCAAGTCGGCGAGCGCAGTCTGCTCGATGTGCTGCCCGCCTTGCCCGAGCCGCCGCAAGCGGTGCTGCCCATACGCCTCGCGGCGTTCCTGCTGGCTGTCCTGGGCGCATGGTTGCTCGCCCTGACCAGCCGTCTGCAACGCGACGTGTTGTTCGCCATCGGCATCGGAGCCGTGGTGATCCCCGCCGTTGCCGGCGTGATGTGGCTGGGCGGCGACGCCATGGCGGCGAGCGTGTGGCTGCTTTTCGCGGTGCTTGGCGCGGGCCTGGCGATCTGGCGGGTTCAGCAGCGTACCGCGCCCGTCTGACGGGGAGGAGCATGCATACTCGACGCGTGCCCGCTCCATCCCGCAGCGCCAATGACTGGCTCCATATCCGCCGCGACGCCGATACCGGCATCGAAACCGTGCAGGCCCATTTCACAGGCCACGCTTACGACGCCCACGCGCACGACGAGGTGTTGGTCGGCGTCACGCAGGATGGCCTCCAACGCTTCCGCTGCCATCGCTCGACGCACACGAGCACCCGCGGCCGCGTCATCCTCATCGAGCCTGGTGCCGTGCACGATGGCGATGCGATCGCGGAGGGCGGGTTCACCTACGCCATGCTGTACCTTCCGCAGTCCTGGGTTCGCGCTGCGTTCGACGGACGTTCGGCGGCGGCAAGCACCGCGCTGTCGGGACGATTCCGCGAAACGCTGACCGACGACGACGGACTGCGCGAGGCCATCGTCCGTGCCTTCGCCGCGATCCATGGCAGGGAAGGGCGGCTGGCACGCGACATCAGCCTCCACCGTCTGGTCGATCACCTCTCGCATCACTGGGATCATCGCGCCAGCCGGGCGGCACCGGAACGGTCCGCCGTAACGCGCGCTCGCGATTACCTCCATGCGCATATGGCCGACGACATCGGCCTCGACGATCTGGCAGCGCATGCCGGCATGGACCGGTTCCGGCTACATCGCCAGTTCACGGCGGCGCTCGGCCAGTCGCCGCACGCGTACCTGGTCAACCTACGGCTGCGTGCCGCGCGCGATCGCCTGACACGCGGCGGCGCCCCGGCAGACGTGGCGACCGCTGTCGGCTTCGCTGACCAGAGCCACCTCGGACGTTGGTTTCGCCGTGCGTTCGGCATGCCTCCCGGCGCCTACCAGCGGGCTTGCACAAACGTTCTATAGGCGCGCGGACATCGCGTCGATGCTCGTGGGTAACCTTCCATGGGAACCCTTCGATGTTCGATACGAAAGTGGCGCTGGTCGTTCGCGACGACCTCCTGACCTGGCAGAAACTCAATGTGGTGGCGTTCCTCGCCACAGGCGTCGCCGCGGCGGCGCCAGAGGCGTTGGGCGAGCCGTATGAAGACGCCGCCGGCGTGACGTATGGACGCATGCTGATCCAGCCGATGATGATCTACGGCGCTGGCGTGGATGCACTGCGCAAGGTCCACCGCAAGGCCCTGGACCGGGAATTGACGATCGTCCCCTACGTAGAAGCCATGTTCGGGACTGGTCACGACGCGGACAATCGCCGCGTCTTTCGCGACGAGGACGTCGATGCAATGAACTTCGTCGGCATCGCGGTGCGTGGGCCGAAGAACGCCGTCGAAAAGACGGTGAAAGGACTATCGCTGCACGAGTGAATGCATCAGGAGGCACCCGCCACCCGCGCCACGTCGACGCCGGGTGGCGCACCGAACATGCGCTTGTAGTCCCGGGTGAACTGCGACTGGCTGTCGTAACCGACCGTCGCCGCCGCGGTGCCTACCGATCGGGCGTCCGCCAGGAGCAGTCGCCGCGCCTCCTGCAGCCGTAGCCTGGCGCGATACTGCACGGGAGTCATCAGCGTCATCGCCTTGAAATGCCGGTGGAACGACGTGACGCTCATGCCCGCGGCCTCCGCGAGCGTATCGATCGCCATCGGTGCCGCGTAGTTCGCCTTGATCCACTGCGTGGCCCGGTCAATCTGCGCTGCGTGCGAACCACTGAGCGCGAGTTGGCGAAGGCCGTCGCCGAGGGGGCCGCTGAGCACCCGGTAGTAGATCTCCTGCACGATCAGCGGCGCGATGAACGGAATGTCGCCGGGCTTGTCCAGCAGGTCGAGCAAGCGGGCGAACGGTTCCACCAGGGCCGGCGTCATCGCCGCTGTCGCCACGCCGGCCGGCGTCGCCGGCGCGCGTCCGTCCGGCGCCGTCTTCGCCATGGCTTCGGCCAGCGCGGGGCGGTCGATGTCCAAAGAGAACGCGAGGTGCGAGCGGCCTTCGTGGTCGAGGAACACCTGCGCGCACACCGGAAGATCCACAGTCACGAGAAGGAACGTGGATATGTCGGCAAGAAAGGGCGCATCGCCCGCCGCGATCGTCTTGCTGCCGCGCAGGATGACGACCATCCTGGGGCGGTAAACGACATGTGATGGCGGCACGGGCTGGTTCACGCGGTAAAGCGTGAGGCCCGGAACCGCCGTTTCCTGCCGGAAGTGGGCGGCGTGCCGTTCGACGATGTCGCGCATGCGTTCAAGCAACGTTTCCATGCATCCATTATGCACCCGCCCGCTACGACACCTGAACGACCTCGCGGCCAGATTGGCAGGATCGTGCAAAAGACCGGCAGCATCGGGGTAGGCCTCGAGGGCCGCCGGGCCCATCCTTTCCGGGCACCCGCCAACGGCGGCTTCTCCATGTCCCCGAGGAAACACTCATGTCCGATTCGACGATCTGGTTCATCACCGGTTGTTCGACCGGCTTCGGCCGCGAACTGGCCGAGCAGGTCCTTGCCCGCGGCGAACGGGCGGTGCTTACCGCCCGGAATCCCGAACAATTGCGCGACATCGTCGCGAAGCATCCCGACACGGCCCTGGCGTTGCCGCTGGACGTCACGAGCGAGGAGGCCATCCGCAAGGCCGTCGCCGATGCGCAAGAACGATTCGGCCGCATCGACGTGCTGGTGAACAACGCGGGCTACGGCTATTTCTCGGCGATCGAGGAGGGGGAGGACGAAGAGATCCGCCGTCAGTTCGAGACCAACGTCTTCGGCCTGATCTCGCTCACGCGGCATGTTCTTCCCGCGATGCGCAAGCGCCGGAGCGGTCACATCGTGAACGTGTCTTCCGTGGGTGGACTGCTGGCGTTCCCGGCCACCGGTTACTACCACGCGACGAAGTGGGCGGTGGAGGGCTTCTCCGAATCGCTCTCGAAGGAAGTCGGGCCGCTGGGCATCAAGGTGATCATTGTCGAGCCGGGTCGCTTCCGCACCGATTGGGCAGGACGATCCGTCATCGAGTCGAAGACGATCATCGACGACTACGACGCCACGGCCGGCGAACGCCGTCGCCAGGCCAAGGCGTATACCGGCACGCAGCCGGGCGACCCGGCACGTGGCGCGGCGGCGATCATCAAGGCCGTCGATATGGAAAACCCGCCGCTGCGCCTGCCGCTGGGCTCCGACGCCTACCAGTTCCTTAACGGCCGGCTCGACGAGCTGCGTGCGAACTTCGAGGCAGTGAAGGACATCTCGGCGGGTACGGACTTCCCGGCGTAAAGCCGGGCGCCCGCAGCAGCGCCTAAGCGGCGGCCGAGCCGTCGGCGAATGCGTAGACGTGATCGGCCCAGCTGGCGGCTTCCACGTAGATCGTGGCCATCGCGGCCACGTCCTGCTCGGACAGGGACGAACTGCCCCCCAGTTCGCCCTGTTCCCAGTGGCGGATCTGATCGAGGATGGCCGCGAAGGGACCTGTGCCGTCGAGCAGCGCTTCGCGGATCTCGATCGCCAGCGGCAGGTGCTCCAGCACGTAGGCCATCGATACGTTCATCAGCGTGTCGAGCAGCGAGAACAGGCCGGCGGTGAAGGCCATTTCCTGGAGTTCCGGCCTGACCGCGCGCGCCAGCTTTTCGCACATGTGCGCACGGATGAGCGCGAGGCGCAGCAGTTCCGGCGGACGCTCGTCCATGCCGGACACGGCCATGGTGAAGATCCAGTTGCGCATGCGGTTCACGCCGAAAAACACCGCCGCTTGTTCCACCGATTTCAGCTGGCGGGGCAGGGCGAAGTAGGCGGAGTTCACGCAGCCCAGCAACTTGTAGCTGAGGATGGCGTCGTCGCGAATGATCTTGCCCAGTTCGACGGGGCCGTTGTCCGGGTCCTGCAGGGCGCCCATGAGGCGGAGCACGCCGAGCCTGCTGGGGGTGAGGCGCGGCATGTCGACGCGTTCCGGGCGAAGCAGGTACTTGCCCTGAAAGCCGTCGACGTCCTGTTCGGCGTAGTCGACGAAGGTTTCGTGGGTATCGACCCCCGTGACGATCACCTTGACGCCGAACGCGTGCACGTAATCCATGTGCGCCTTCGCCGCCAGCGGATGGCGATGGTCGACGGCCACCTTGGCGAACTGCACGATGCGCAGCAGGGCATCCACGCCGGCGCGGTGTTCCGGATCGGCGGGGAGGTTGAAATCCTCGAGCATGAAGAGGCAGCCGTGCCCCTTCAGCTCGCGAAGCTTTTCGAGCAGTTGGTCGTCGGTGCCGACGTCGGCGCTGATGGTGGCACCCAGGCGCGCGTTATGGCGCAGGATGTCGGCATGCTGGAGCAGGAGCTCGCGCGACATGTGCAGGAAGGCGCGGTTGTCGCGCACCAGCCGCTTGAGGCTGCCATCGGCGATGGCGCTCAGCGTGGCTTGCGTGTGGGCGAGCGCGGCGGCATCGATATCGCTGCCGATGGGCCGCGGGAAGAGCAATTCGTAGGCGAAAAGCGACTGCTTTCTGTCCAGGATAGGCACGCGGACGATGGGAAGGATGCCGTCGTCATTCACCGCGGTCATCTGGGGAGTTACTGCCATTGCCTTCTTCTTGCACCGTCTACTGGAATGGTGAGTGTCGCTGGTTTGTCGCGATCAAACCTGTGCAAGCGTCGCGGAACGGAGCTTGACCTTCGCCACGCCGTTCGGGCCGTAGGTGGAGCCGCCGGGTGCTTCGCCCGAGAGCACGGCCAGCGCCTGGCGCACGTGGCTCATGCGCTGCCCGACGATGCGGCCGTTCGTTTCGTTGAGGTTGCGGCATTCACGCAGGCGCTCGACGGTCGGCGCCCAGCGTGGGTCGGCGAGGCTGTCGACACCGGCGGCGTCGCTGAGCTGGCGCCGCTCGGCGTCGAGCTTGTCGATACGATCGAGCAGTTGGCCCTTGGCGCGGCCCGCGGCGTCGAGCGCCTGGGCGTTGCCGTGGTCGAGCGCGAGGCGCTCCTCGATCAGGCTGGCGTGCAGGGCGTCGACCTCAACGGCGAGATCGCCCATGACGGCCGCGAGTGCCGTGTCGAAATCCTGGCCCAGCGGCCGGCTCATGCCTTGGCGCCGCCGATCTGGCCTTCCATCGCAAGAAACTTGCTGGCGATGGCCTGGGCGTCGGGCTTGTAGGTACCTTCGGCGAGGCGGGTGCGGATTTCCTCCACGCGCTTCGTGTCGATGCCCTCGCCGCGGCTGGCGGCGTCGAGCGCCTTCGCCGAGTCGGTGATCTTCACGCTGTCGTCGCTCGGGCGGACCGTGGCGGCGCCCTGCGCGGGGCCAGCCGAACCGGCGCCCGGGCTCTGGGTGCGCAGCTGGACCTTGGGCTGGGGTGCCTGGAGGCCGGGTTTAATCGGTGTCGTCATGGGTATATCCCTCGGAGCTTTGTTCCGTCAGACCTTTATCGGCGGTCCATCGGCGAACTTTAGCCGGCCCTAGGCCGCGGAATGTGACAGGGTTCGGATTTCGTTCATGGCAGGACGGCGACCGTGCCCGGCCCGCTGACGACAGCGTCGAGCACCTTGCCCGACGAGGCATTGCGAACCTTGATCCGGCTGCCGGCGTCGCCCGCCCCCAGGGCCACGCCGTCCGCGTGGATCGTCACACCCTCGACGCTGGCTTCCATGCTGACCGCGTCGCCTGTGCGCACGGCCTGGCGGCCGGCGAGCATGCCGGGCGTAAGCACCGTGCCAGCGCTCAGCGGGCGGGCCAGGGAACGGCCTTCCACCTGGTCCAGACCGGCCACGTAACCATAGGCCAGGCCGGCCACGTCGCGTTCCTCGGTGTGGACATCGGCGGCGCCGATACCGTCGCCGCGGGCCAATGGCCGGCTGGTGACCAGCACGTTGGTGAACATCTTGACCTGGACCGGTACACGCACCGTCCAGCCGCCGGCCACCGGACAACGGACCGTGATGCTGACGCGCGCCGTGAGGCGGCGGTTGCCGGGCAGCGAGGCTTCCAGAGGAGCCGTGCAATCGGCGAGCTGCAGACGACTGTCGAGGGGTGCGGCCTCCGCCGTCATGCGTGCGCCGGGCAGGGTGCGGTGTTGCTGCAACCAGTCCACCGCTGTCGCGCGCACGGCCTCGAGCGATTGCGTGGCCGCCGCGGGAAACGCGGCGCCGAGCAATCCGGCGAGGCCGGCCACGGCAACGGCGCGACGGATCACGCGGCGCGCTCGGCCAGCGAAGCGGACAGGCCCTGCGTGATGGCGTCCAGTTCCCGTGTCAGGCCCGGCAGCATGTGGCTGGCGTCGGCATGGCGGCCTTCGCCCAGCGTGATCGCGTACTGCGAGGCCAGCACGGAGAACCGTTCGCCGGCGGAATAGGCGAGGTCCGCCGAGCCGTCCGGCCGAAGGGCGCGAAGCTTCTCTATGCAGCGCATCATCGGCGTGGTGTCGAGCCAACGGCGATCGAGGCTGGACGGATCGCGCGAAGCGAGTTCCAGCGCGTAGCGCAGGCCCTGGCTGGCTTCCCGGATCATCTGGCTGAGACTGGCGGCGTCGAGGTTGCCCTCGGTTTCGAGGCGAGACAGGCTGAGCCGATGGGCGAGGACCACGGCGCGTGCCGCGGCGTCGGCCTGGCGGCGGGCTTCGTTCGTGACCCGGCCGAGCGTGGACTGGGTGGCCTGGATGGCGGCCACGCGGCCCTGGAGAGTGGCCATGCCTTCGCGCGCCGCGTCGAGGCTGCCGCGTGCCCCGCGCACAGCGTCGTCGACACGCCCAAGGGACGCCTGCATGCCGGCGATGCCGGACTGCGACTGTTCGAGGCGGCGCAGGCTGGTCTGCACGGCGTCGTCGAGTTGGCCGGAGAATTCGCCCACGGCCTGGGTGACCTGGTCGATTTCGGCGGTGGCCTGGGTGGTCTTCTCGGCAAGCTGCTTCACCTCGTCGGCCACCACGGCGAAACCGCGGCCGGCTTCGCCGGCGCGTGCGGCTTCGATGGCAGCGTTCAATGCCACGAGGTTCGTCTGGTGGGCGATGTCCTGCACCGTGGCGGTGAGCTTGCGGATAGCCGTGAAGTATTCGGAGAACTGGGCGTGGTTGCGGCTCATGCCGGACAGGGCGCTGCGCAGCAGGCGCAACTGGCCGTCGAGTTCGGCCGATGTGGTCTGCCCCTGGTTGCCCGCGTCGGCCATGCCGGCCACGCCCGCGTGCGCCTGGTCGATGGCCGTCGAAATCCTGGCGCTGGCTTCCGTCAATCGTCCGGCGGTGTCGCGCGCGCCGTCGACCGCCGTGCCGAGTTCCTGCAAGGTGCCGCCGAGCGCCTGGGCGTTGGTCAGCGCCATGCCCTGCTGTTCGATGGCCTGGATCGTGGTGGCGGCAACCGTGCGTGGCTCCGCGGGCTTCAGCAGCGCGCCCAGCGCGCTTGCGGCGGCGGGATACTGCGCGGCCAACGCGCGGACGCGCGCCGTGTCGCCGGTAGCGGCGGCATGGGCAAGGAGGCGGACGTGCTGGCTCCAGAGGAGGGTCATGATTTTCGCTTTCGCTCTACGGATGGTCGGCCCAATAGATCGGTAGGGCCCTGTCTTTCTTGAGCCATGCAATCCATATGCCATCGGTGATGTAGGAGCCGCCATGGCGGCTCCTACAGAAAGTGGGGTGACGGCCGATACGGTTCGCGACATCTCATAGAATCCATTCGCAGCCCATGGCCCGACCGCTCCTCGATACCGTGGAAACCTTCACCCGCCTTGCGGGCCACAACCGCGTGGCCATGCTGCTGTTCCGCCTTGGCGAGCGCCAGGCCTTCGGCATCAATGTGTTCAAGGTGCGCGAAGTGCTGCGCCGGCCGCGGCTGGAGCGGATGCCGAGCATGCACGAGCTGGTCGCGGGCAGTTTCGACTACCGCGGCAACACCATCCCCGTGATCGACCTTGCCGCCGCCATGGGCTACCCGCCGCTGGCCGCTGTGGACACGGCGCACCTCATCGTCACCGAGTTCAACCGCTCGGTGCAGGGTTTCCTGGTCTCCGACGTGGACCGCATCGTCCATGTCGACGGCGCGCAGATGGCCGCGCCGCCGCCCGCTCTGGGCTATGGCGCCCGGGTGAACGCGGTGACCCGTCTCGACGGCGACCTCCTCGCCATCGTCGACGTGGAACAGGTGCTGGCCAGTGTCGACCCGCAGGCGGTGGAATTGTCCGAGCGCGTGCAGCAGGCGGCCCAGGTCCAGCACGCGAGCAATCGCCGTGTACTGGTGGTGGACGATTCCCTGGTGGCGCGCACCCAGCTGGTCGACCTGTTCCGCAAGATGGACCTCGAATGCGTGGTGGCGAAGGACGGCAGCGAAGGCCTGGACGTCCTGCGCACCTTGACGATGGGCCCGCCGGCCGAGCGCATCGCCCTTGTCGTCTCCGACATCGAGATGCCCTCGATGGACGGCTACGCGCTCACTCGCGCCATCCGCGAAGACGCCCAGCTGCGGCATCTCAAGGTCCTCCTGCACAGCTCCCTCAGCGGCGTATTCAACGAGGCGATGGTTGCCCGCGTGGGCGCCGACCGCTTCATCGCCAAGTTCCAGCCGGACATCCTGGCCACCGCGGTGCTGGACCTCCTCCCGGCCTGACGGGGCCTTGTGTGGGAGCCGCTTCAGCGGCGATCCCGCGGCAGCGGGCAAGCTAGCCGCATGGGTGCTCGCGACACCGTGAGAGTGCCCGACACACGGCGGTTCTCCGTCGTTTCGTGACCCACCGACGCGTCGGATTTCCGGCGCCGCCCCTTTCCCACGCCTCCATCAAGCCCTGAAACGGCGCCACGACGCCATTTCACGCCCATGTCCAAGGCATGGCACGCGAATTGCTCGAACTCCTCGCCAAGGTCACGAGGGGGAGAGAGCCCATGATCGACAAACCCGATGCATTGTTCGGCGTACACGCGCAGGCCCTGGGCCTGTGGCAACGCCGTGCCGAGGTGATCTCGTCCAACCTCGCCAATGCCGATACACCGGGATTCCTCGCGCGCGACCTCGACTTCCGCAAGGTGATGCAGGCGGCGACGGGTGCCAGCGAAAGCGGCACCTTGCCGATGGCAGCGACGGAGCCGGGACACATCGGCGGCAATCCCGCCGTTGCACTGGCCCAGGCCGACAAGCTGGCCTACCGCGCGGAAACGCAGCCCACGATGGACGGCAACACCGTCGACACACAGGTCGAACAGGCCCAGTTCGCCGCCAACGCCATCCACTACCAGGCCTCGCTCGGCTTCATCAACGGCCAGATCCACACCATGCGCCTGGCCATCACCGGATCCTCCTCATGAGCCTGCTGAAGATCTTCGACGTCGCCGGTTCCGGCATGGCCGCGCAATCCGCGCGCCTCAACACCACCGCCAGCAACATGGCCAATGCCGACAGCCTCGCCAGCAGCGAAGCGGCGGCCTACCACGCCAAGCAGCCGCTTTTCTCGGCGGTGCAGCAGCAGGTCAACGGCCAGATGGAAAACGCCGGCGTGCGCACGCTGGGCGTCACCGAAAGCCAGGCACCGATCCAGTCGCGCTACGAGCCGTCCAATCCGCTCGCCGACGCCAATGGCTACGTGTACTCGAGCAACGTCAATCCGGTCGACGAGCTGGTCAACATGATCTCCGCGTCGCGTTCCTACCAGAACAACGTCGAAGTCATGAACAGCGCGAAGCAGCTCATGCAGAAGACGCTGGACCTCGGCAAGTAAGGGCTTCCCATGGCAGTCGATACCATCAACGGCAATTCCACCACGCAGCAACAGCAGTCGTCGTCCAGCCAGCTGCAGCAGCAGACGCTGAGCCAATCCGATTTCCTGAAGCTGATGGTCACGCAGATGACCAACCAGGACCCGACCAAGCCCATGGATTCCACCCAGATGGTGGCCCAGATGGCGCAGTTCTCGCAGGTGGCCGCCACCCAGGAACTGCAGCAGTCGTTCGATTCCCTGGCCACGAACCTGTCCGGCGACCAGTTCGTGCGGGCGGCGTCGCTCGTAGGGAAGGAAGTGCTGGTGCCGTCCTCCGCCGGCAAGCTTGCCGACGGCACGCTCGACGGCGCCGTGAACGTCGGCACCTCTGGCACCTACGTGAACGTGCAGGTGAAGGACCAGGCGGGCAACGTGGTGCGCACGATGTCACTCGGCCAGCCCGACGCCGGCCTGGTGAAGTTCTCCTGGGACGGCAAGTCCGACGACGGCACGCAGCTAAACGACGGCGTTTACCAGATCTCCGCAACTTCCGGCGGAACCGCGATCGATACCTTCGTTCGCGGAAAGGTGGAAGGCGTGGGTGCCTCGGGCACCGACGGTACGTACCTGCAGGTGGCCGGCTACGGCGGCGCCCTGCTCAGCCAGATCGCGCAAATCCTGTAAGTCCAGCGAGGAAACCCACCATGCCATTCGAAATCGCCCTCAGCGGCATCAACGCGGCGTCTTCCGACCTGGAAGTCACCGCCAACAACATCGCCAACGTGAACACCGTGGGCTTCAAGGGCTCGCGCGCCGAGTTCTCGCAGGTCTATTCGGTAGCGGGCGAGAACCTCTCCGCCAATGCCGCCGGCAGCGGCGTGCGCCTGACCAACATCGCCCAGCAGTTCAGCGACGGCAACCTCACCCAGACCGGCAACTCCTACGACTTCGGTCTCAGCGGCGCGGGCTTCTTCACCATCCGCGACGGCGCCGGCTACTCGTATACCCGCGCCGGCAACTTCCATCCGGACGACCAGGGCAACATCGTCACGGCCACGGGCCAGTTCGTGCAGGCGTATCCGCCGTCGGCCGCCGGCGGCTTCGACATCAGCGCGCTTACCGATCTCAAGATCACCAGCGGCTCCAGCCCCGCGAAGGCCAGCACCAAGGTGTCGCTGACCGCGAACCTCTCGGCCAACGCAAAGGCACCGACCGGCGGCGCGTTCGATCCGACGAACGACCAGACCTACAACTACCTGTCCACGTTCCAGTCGTACGACTCGCTGGGCGCGACCCACACCACCAACGTCTACTACGTGAAGGACGCAACCAATCCGAACACGTGGAATGCGTACATGACCATGGACGGCACGCAGGTCGGCACGGCGCAGCCCATCGCGTTCAGTTCCGGCGGCGCCATCGTCACGCCGGCGAACGGTCAGCTCAACTTCGGTGCAGTGTCGCCCAATCCCGGCGCCGCTCCGATGAACGTGACGGTCGACGTCAGCAAGATCACCCAGTTCGGCGACAACTACGCCACCACCGCCGCCCCGACCGACGGCTACGCGGCCGGCAAGTTCTCGAAGATCGACGTGGCGAACGACGGCACCGTCTCGGCCATCTATTCCAACGGTGTGTCCACGCCGCTGGGTCAGCTGGCGATCGCCACGTTCGCGAACAACCAGGGCCTTCGCCAGCTCAACGACACCAATTGGGTGCCGTCGTCCGAATCGGGCCAGCCCATCCGCGGCGTGGCCAACTCCGGCGACGTGGGCACCGTGCAGGCCGGCCAGCTCGAAGCTTCCAACACGGCCGACCTCACCGCGCAGCTGGTCAACATGATCAAGGCGCAGCGCAATTACCAGGCGAACGCGCAGGTCATCTCGACCGACGACAAGCTCACCCAGACCATCATCAACATCCGTAACTAAGCGAGCAGCCCATGGACCGCTCCGTATACGTCGCGATGACCGGTGCCGCGCAGATCATGCGTGCGCAGGCCGAAGTGGCCCACAACCTGGCCAACGCCAACACCATCGGCTTCAAGGCGGAACTGTCGGCATTCCAGAGCCTGCCCGTGCAGGGCGACGGGCTGCAGACACGCATCAACGGCGTGGCACAGGGCACGGGATGGGACACCACGGCCGGCAACCAGATGCAGACCGGTAACGACCTCGACGTGGCGGTGCAGGGCGACGGCTGGATCGCTGTGCAGACGCCGGACGGCACGGAAGGCTACACGCGTGCCGGCAACCTGCGCATCGACGCCGACGGTTTGTTGACGGACGCGAAGGGCAACGCCGTCCTCGGCGGCGGCGGCCCCATCACCATCCCGCAGGCGTCCAGCGTGAAGATCGGCGCGGACGGCACGATCTCGATCGTGCCGCTCGGCGAATCGCCGGCGACGGTCGCCACTACCGACCGGATCAAGCTGGTCAACCCGGGCAACGACCAGCTCACGTATGCCCCCGACGGCCTGATGCACATGCGGGACGGTAGCCAGGCGCCCGCCGACGCGGGCGTGAAGCTGGTCTCCGGAGCGGTGGAAAGCAGCAACGTCAACCCGTCCGATGTGCTGGTGAAGATGATCTCGCTCTCGCGGGAGTTCGAAATGCAGGTCCGTTCGATCAAGGCCGCCGACGAAAACGCCCAGTCGGCATCGAAATTGCTACAGGTGGGGTAACCACCGCCGCGCGACGCAATTCCGTCGCCGGCACGTAAAGCGCCCGCGCGCAGGAGTCAACGATGTTCACGTCCCTCTGGATCGCCAAGACCGGCCTCGATGCGCAGCAGACGCGCATGGACGTCGTGTCGAACAACCTCGCCAACACCAACACGACCGCCTTCAAGCGCTCGCGTGCCGAGTTCGAGGACCTGTCCTACCAGAACCGTGGCCAGGCCGGCGCACAGACGACGGAGCAGACCCAGTCGCCCACCGGTTTTATGATCGGTACCGGCGTGCGCGTGGTCGGCACACAGAAAATGTTCGACGACGGCGGCGTGCAGCAGACCGGCAACCCGCTCGACGTGCGCATCGAAGGCCGCGGCTTCCTCCAGGTCACCATGCCGGACGGTACCGTGGGCTACACGCGCGACGGTGCGCTGAAGCAGGACCAGGACGGCCAGATCGTCACCAACGACGGCTATCCCATCGAGCCCGCCATCACCATTCCCGCCAACGCGAAGACGATCACCATCGGCAAGGACGGCACGGTGAGCGTCACCACCGCGGCCAGCGCCGCCTCGCAGCAGATCGGCACCATCCAGCTGGCCGACTTCGTGAATCCTGCCGGCCTCGAGCCGCGCGGCGACAACATGTACCTGGAGACGGCCGCCAGCGGCGCGCCGCAGACGGGTACGGCGGGGCTCAACGGCCTCGGCACCCTCGAACAGAACTCCCTCGAAACGTCGAACGTCAACGTGGTCGAGGAAATGGTGAACATGATCGAGACGCAACGCGCCTACGAGATGAACTCGAAGGCCATCTCCGCAGCCGACCAGATGCTGCAGTTCATCTCCAACAAGACCTGAGACACCCCATGAATCGTCCCTTCGCTCGTATCCTGGTCGCCGCGCTGCCGCTCCTCGCGCTCGGCGGCTGCGCGATGGTGCCGCCCACACCGAAACCCATGTACGCGGCCACGCTTCCGGTCGAGCCGGCGGCGCAGCCGCAGGCCACCGGTTCCATCTACGCCGACCAGCAGTCCATGGAATTGTTCGCCGATCCGCGCGCGCACCGCATCGGCGACATCCTGACCATCACGCTCGTGGAAGCGACGCAGGCCAGCAAGAAGGCCGCGACCAGCACGAGCAAGAAGAACGGCAACACCATTTCGTCGCCCACGCTGCTCGGACAGGGCCTGCGCATCGGCGGCAAGGCTGCCGACAGCTCGCTTTCCAGTAACAACGCATTCGACGGCGACGGTACGTCCAGCCAGAGCAACCAGCTTACCGGCGAGATCACCGTCACGGTGGCGCAACGCCTGTCCAATGGCGCCCTCGTCGTGCGCGGCGAGAAGTGGCTCACGATCAACCAGGGCGAGGAACTGGTGCGCATCTCGGGCATCGTCCGGCCGCAGGACATCGGCAACGACAACATCGTGGCGTCCAGCCGCGTCGCCGACGCGCGTATCGAGTATGTAGGCAAGGGCACCCTGGCCGACGCGAACACGCGCGGCTGGCTGTCGCGCTTCTTCGACTCCAAGTGGATGCCGTTCTGATGAACGCCTTTCGCTCTTTTCGCCGGGTTCTCCAGGTGTCGGCCGCCGTGCTGGCGCTCGGCGCCATCGTGCCCGCGCACGCCGACCGCATCCGCGACCTCGTGCAGGTGGGCGGCGTGCGCAGCAACCAGCTCATCGGTTATGGACTCGTCGTCGGCCTCGACGGCAGCGGCGACCAGACCAGCCAGGCGCCGTTCACCACGCAGAGCCTGGAGAACATGCTCCAGCAGTTCGGCGTGAACGTGCCGGCGAACGTGCGCCCGCAGCTCAAGAACGCGGCGGCCGTCACCATCACCGCCGAGCTGCCGCCGTTCGCCAAGCCGGGCCAGCGCATCGATGTCACCGTCGCCTCCATCGGCAACGCCAAGAGCATTCGTGGCGGTGAACTGCTGATGTCGCCGCTGAAGGGTGCCGACGGCCAGGTCTATGCCATCGCCCAGGGCAGCGTCGTGGTCGGCGGTGTCAGCGCGCAGGGCAAGAGCGGTTCCAGCGTGCAGGTGAACATTTCCGCCAGTGGCCGCATTCCCGGCGGTGCGAGCATCGAGCGCAGCGTGGCTTCGTCGTTCGACAAGGGCGGCGACATCATGCTCAACCTCAATACCGCCGACTTCACTACGGCCGCGCGCATCGCGCAGGCGGTGAATGGGGCATTCGGCGCGGGCACGGCGAACGCCGTCGATTCCGCTTCCGTCGCGGTGCGTGCACCGCTGGATCCCTCGCAGAGGGTGTCGTGGCTGTCCTCCATCCAGGGTCTTGAGGTCACGCCCGGCGACGCACCCGCGCGGATCATCGTGAACTCGCGCACCGGTACCGTCGTGATCGGTTCCGACGTAAAGGTCGGTGCCGCGGCCGTAGCCCATGGCTCCATCCAGGTCACGATCAGCGAACAGCCCCAGGTAAGCCAGCCGGCGCCCTTCTCGCGCGGCCAGACCGCTGTCGTTCCGAGCAGCCAGGTGGCCGTGAGCGAGGAAGGCGGCCACATGTTCAAGTTCGGTCCCGGCACCAGCCTGGACGCCATCGTCCGCGCGGTGAACCAGGTAGGCGCATCGCCGAGCGACCTCATTTCGATCCTGCAGGCGCTGAAGGAATCCGGCGCACTGCATGCCGAGCTGGTGGTGATCTGACATGGCCGCGCCGGTCGATACCCAGAGGCTTGGCACCTACACGGACATGTCCGCGTTCGCCGGGCTGCGTGCGGCGGCGCAGAAGGACTCCAAGTCGGCCCTGCCGACCGTGGCCAAGCAGTTCGAGTCGATCTTCACGCAGATGATGCTGAAGTCGATGCGCGACGCCAGTTCGGCGCTGGGCGACGACATCATGGGATCGCAGGCGAGCAACGCCTATCGCGACATGTTCGACCACCAGCTTTCGCTCACGCTGTCGCAGGGCAGGGGCATCGGCATCGCCGACATGCTCGTGCGCCAGCTCGGCGGCGCCCCTGTGAAGGCGACCGATGCCAGTGATCCGTTCGCTGACGTCACCGGCGACGCCAGTACCGTGGCCGCCGTATCGTCGCCGTCCGACCAGGAAAGCGGTCTCATGGATTCGCTGGAGCGCATGCTCGGGCGCGCGGGACGTGCGGTGGGCGAGGGCGCGGACGCCGTGGCAGGCGCGGTGGGCAAACTCACCGTCGACGGCCCGGAGGACTTCGTGCAGAAGTTCGCGCCGCACGCCATCGAAGCGGCGAAGAAACTCGGTGTCTCCGTGCGTGCGCTTCTCGCGCAGGCCGCCCTCGAGACCGGCTGGGGCAAGCACATGCCGGCGCAGGGACGCACGTCCAGCTTCAACATGTTCGGCATCAAGGCCGGCAGCAGCTGGGACGGCAAGCGTGTGAACGTGCCCACGCTCGAATACGAAGACGGCGTGGCGGTGCGGCGGAAGGACAGCTTCCGCGCCTACGACACGCCGGCCGACTCGTTCAAGGACTACGCCGACATGGTTTCCAGCAGCCCCCGCTACGCCAGTGCGGTGGGTCGCGGCGACGATGTGGCCGGCTTCGCGCATGCGCTGGTGAAGGGCGGTTACGCCACGGACCCCAGCTACGCACGGAAGCTCACCGATATCGCCAACGGTCCGGTCATGAAGCAGGCGCTTGCCGCGCTGAGCCACATCGCCGCGGACCTGTGACCGGCACGCCGACCAGGGATTAGAAGGGAATACGACGATGGCCGATCTGCTCTCCACCGGTGTCTCCGGACTGCTTGCCTCACAGGTAGGCCTGGCCACCGTGGGCCACAACATCAGCAACGTGAACACCGCCGGCTACACCCGGCAGGTCACGAACTTCAACGCGCGCACGCCGCAGTTCAACGGCGGCTACTACGTGGGGCAGGGCGCCGACGCGGTCAGCGTCCAGCGCGCCTACAGCCAGTTCCTCACCCAGTCGGTGTGGTCGGCCAATTCCGGCCAGAGCCGCGCCCTGCAATACGCGGGCCTCACCGCCGCGGCGAACAACGCGGTCAGCGGTTCGGCCAACCTGCAGACGGCGCTCGACGGTTTCTTCGGCGCGGTCAGCGACGTGGCCAACGCGCCGGTCGACACGGCCAGCCGTCAGGCCTTGCTCGGTAAGGCCAGTTCGCTGGTGTCCACGTTCCGTTCGCTGTCGTCGCAGTTCCAGCAGATCGACCAGCAGACCAACCAGCAGATCAGCAACTCCGTCGACAGCATCAACAGCCTGGCGAAGAGCATCGCCGACCTGAACGGCCAGATCGCGCGTGCCTCCATCGGTGGCGCGGCGCCGAACGACCTGCTCGACGCGCGCGACCAGGCTATCTCGCAGCTGTCGCAGATCGTCGGCGTGAACGTGAGCCAGGGCGGCGACAACATGGTCACCGTGTCGGTGGGCAACGGCCTGCCGCTGGTCAATGGCACGGACTCGACCAAGATCGCCACGGCCAATAATCCGTACGACAGCTCGCGGCTAGAAATCGTCGGTCCGACCGGCTCGGTCATCAGCAGCCAGCTTGGCTCAGGTTCCCTCGGCGCCACCTTCGATTTCCGCACCAACGTGCTCGATCCCGCGCGAAACCAGCTGGGCCGCTCCGCCATCGCGCTGGCCGATGCCTTCAACAAGCAGCACGCGCAGGGCATCGACCTCAATGGCGACGCCGGTGGCAACTTCTTCAACATCGGCGATCCCGCGGTCTTCAACAACACCGGCAACACGGGCAACGCGCAGGTCACGGCGAAGGTCACGGACGTCGGCAAGCTCGGCGCGTCCGACTATCTCATGCGCTTCGACGGCACGAAGTGGTCGGTCACGACCACCGCAGGTGTTTCAGTGCCGTCGACGGGAACGGGTACGGCGGCCGACCCCATCCTCATCGACGGCCTGGCCATCACCGTGCCCTCGGGCACGCCCCAGGCGGGCGACAGCTTCCAGATCCAGCCGACGCGCAACGCGGCGTCGACCATGGGCGTCGCCATCAGCGACACGAACAAGATCGCGGCTTCCGGCCCGCTGGCTGCCAGCAAGGGTGCCGCGAATACCGGCAAGGCCACGCTGGGCAACCTCACGGTTACCGATCCCGCGGACCCGGCGTTCAACACGCCAGCGAACATCGTCTTCAGCTCACCCACCACCTATTCGATCAATGGCGGGCCGCCGCAGACCTACGCCGCCGGCGACACCATTACCGGCAACGGCTGGACGCTCAAGCTTTCCGGCGTGCCTGCCGCTAACGATACTTTCAGCGTGAAGCCGGCGGGTTCCGCCAGTGGCGACAACGGAAACGCGCTCGCCCTGGCGGATGTCGCCAACAAGGGCGTGCTCGACAACGGCGTCACCACCGTGGGCAAGTCCTATAGCCAGCTGATCGCGCAAGTAGGCACGGCCGGCGCGCAGGCGAACACGGCGCTCGACGCACAACAAAGCATCCTCGACCAGGCCACGTCGGCCCAGCAGAGTCTCTCGGGAGTGAACATGGACGAAGAAGCGGCCAACCTCCTGCGTTTCCAGCAGTCCTACGCGGCGGCGGCACAGGTCATCAACGCGGCCAACACCATCTTCGATTCCCTCCTCAGCGCGGTACGGGGCTGATCATGCGCATTTCCACTTCCTGGGGGCAGCAGCAGGCCGTCAACACGATGCTGGACCGCCAGTACTCGCTGTCGCAGACCCAGCTGGCGCTCGGTAACGGCAAGGCCATCCAGACACCGTCGGACAATCCCGCCGCCGCGGCCCGCGCCGTCGATACCAGTTCCGCGGCCGCGCAGAACGACCAGTACACGCGCAACATCCAGTCCGCCACCACGCGGCTTTCCGTTGAAGAGCAGGCATTGAACTCGGCGGGCGACATCCTCGACCGCATCCGTTCGCTCACACTGGAAGGCATGAACGGCACGCAGACCGACGAGTCGCGCCAGTCGATCGCCACGGAACTACGCCAGACGCTGAAGCAGCTTGTCGCCCTCGGCAACACGCGGGACGGGCAGGGCGAATACATCTTCGCGGGCAGCCGCACCACCACGCAGCCGTTCACCATCGACGGCCTCGCGGTCAGCTACGGCGGCGACCAGAGCCAGCGCATGGTGGCGGCCGCGGCAGGCCTCCAGGTCGCCACCGGCGACAGCGGTTCCGATGTCTTCATGGCCATCCGTGGCGGCAACGGCACGTTCGTCACCGGCGCGGGCGCGGCCAATACGGGCACGGCCGTCGTCGGTTCCACCTCCGTCACCGATGCGTCGGCGTGGGACGGCGGCAACTACACCATCACGTTCACGACGGCCACGGATTACGAAATCCGCGACAACGCCGCTCTTCCCACGGATCCCCCGCTCGCAACCGGCACATACACCGGCGACACCGGCACCGTCAACTTCAAGGGCGCGCAGCTCAACATCACCGGCACGCCGGCCGCCGGCGACACGTTTGCCGTGGGGCCTTCGTCGTCGCAGGACGTCTTCTCCACGGTCGCGGGCATCATCAATGCCTTCGAAGCGCCGGGTGGCGGCGCGCCGATGAGCAACCAGATCAACGCGCAACTGCAGAACCTCGACCAGGCGTCCACCAGCTTCCTCAATACGCGCACGAAGATCGGTGCGCGCATGAACACGCTCGACCAGCAGTCGGAAATCGGCGACGACGTGAAGCTGCAGTACAAGACCACGCTGTCCAACCTGCAAGACCTCGACTACGCCAGCGCCACGAGCCAGTTCGTACAGCAGCAGACGGCACTCACCGCCGCGCAACAGGCGTACGTGAAGATGCAGAACCTGACCCTGTTCAACTACCTGAAATAAGAAAAGGACCCTGTGGGAGCCGCTTCAGCGGCGATGGGTGCTAGCGACAGACATACATTAGGGCGGCCATCAGGCCGCCCTTTCTTTTGTCTCGCTCTCAAGGGCTCGGCTTCGCCATCGCGTTTGGCCCAGCACGCCGCAACGTCAGGCACTGAGGCGCCGGGCCGTGGCCCTCTGCGCTCAAACAGCGTTCGCAAAGCGAACGAACTCGCTCAGAGGACCACGGCCCGACACCTCTCCTATCACTGTTGTGCCGGGATGGGCGAGCACGAACCCGTGAGAGCCTATGGCTGCAGCGTTTCCCGATGAAAAGTCAGTCGTCTGAAATCGGAGGGTTGCCGTTTATGGCGAAGCTATGGATTTCGCATCTTGGTTCATACGTTTGACGTATAGCCTTACGATACCTAACGGCTAGTTCCGCATCCATGGACCTTGCTGTGAAAAAGATGTTGAAGAGGGAGGTGACTGGTCCGTTGTAACCCGCTGGGGTCCTTAGGCGCTTTCCAGGGCAAGAGGGATCAGCTTCGGGAATGCGAAGCGAGAATCCTCCTCTTGAGTGGGCTTCTACAGTCCAGGTCACTGCCTTAGCGGTAACCTCATAATCCCATTCCTCTTCGGAGGTGCGAGTGTGTTGTTTGACGTCCGCTGCTGCGCTGCCGATGGCAAGCAGGCAAGCCATGGTCGCGATAACCTTGCGTGTCGAGCGAATATTCATGAAATTTCCTCGAATGGTTGAGTCCGTGGTATCCACGGACTGGCAAAGCATTACGCAGAGGAAATAGGGCGTATGTAGATCGCTTCTGATCGTCGTGTAGCTGCGATTCTGCGGGTGAACGCCTGCGTTCAACCAATGGCGGCGCCTACGCGATTTCCAGTTCGTACTGTCAAAAATGCATCAGCTTCCGGTCGATCACCTCTTACGGCAAATCACATAGCCGCGGACACGCAGCGCCGTCGCGTTTTTCGGCGTGTTCGCCAAGAGAGAAGGGAAGAAATCGACATGGCGTTTCACATCAATACCAACATGGCGTCGTTCAACGCGCAGCGGTCCCTTGGGCTAACCCAGGGCCGGCTCGCCACGAGCTATCAGAGGTTGGGTTCCGGTATGCGGATCAACAGCGCGAAGGACGATGCGGCGGGGCTGGCGATATCGACGCGTTTTACCACGCAGATCAATGGACTTGCGCAGGGCCGGCGCAACGCGAGCAATGGGATATCGCTGGCGCAGACCAGCGAAGGCGCCCTGGACGAAATGACCGACAACCTCCAGCGCATCCGTCAACTGGCGTTGCAGTCGCTCAATGGCTCTAATTCCGCCAACGACCGCCGGGCGCTGAACGAGGAAGTGAAGGAGCGGTTGGCCGAGATCACGCGTATCGCGACGCAGACGAACTTCAACGGTATGAAGGTGCTTGACGGCAGCGGCGCCAGGCTCTCTTTCCAGGTGGGTGCCAACGTCGGCGACACCATCGAGATGCATATCGATCAGGGAATGCGCGCCGACCAGGTAGGTTACGTGGCAAGTGGCGTGGTCGACCTTTCGTCGGTCCTCGGTGCCGGCAAGCAAATGCAGTCGCAGGCCTCGCCTGGGGGCTGGGCCGCCGACAACGGCAAGGGACTCGGTACGAAGCCCTACTTCGGCGTCGACGTGGACTGGTCGGGCTATTCGGGGAGCAAGGCGCAGGACGCCAGGAACTTCCTTCAAGTGCAGTTGGGGGACGGTTTCAAGGTGACCCTCAAGGGCGAGGACCTCCAGATCGAAAAGATCGACGACCGGCGGCTCGAACTCAAGGAGGGCGACCTCAGCTTCACCAATGCCGACGGTGAGCAAGTGAAGGTGGTCGGCTCGTTTCGCAGCGTGCAGCAGGTAGCCGATGTATTGAACGCGGGGTCCAAGGCGGGGCTGTCCGCATATGTGGCCGAGGACGGCACGCTCCACTTCAATGCCCGCTCGGCCCTCACGGTGTCGGGCGCCGAGGCGACGAAGCTGGGTTTCGCCGCGAACTACGATCTGGATATGTCCGCTTCGCTCGCCGAAGGTTCGGTGCTCACGAGGGACGATGCACAGACGCTGATCGCGCGCATCGACTCGACGCTGGACACAGTCAGCGCCACGCGGTCGAAGCTTGGCGCCGTGCAGAACCGACTCGAATCGACCATCCGCAACCTCGACAATATTCGCGGGAACCTGACGGAATCGCGTACGGCGATCCGGGAAGCCGACATGGCCGAGGAGAGCGCGGAGAAGACCATGGCGATGATCCTCCAGCAGTCGGGCATGTCCGTGCTGGCGCAGGCCAACGCATCGCAGCAGTTGGTTCTCAAACTTCTCGAGTGAGCCGAATTTTTCGCTGGGCCGCGACGCGCGAAAGGGAGCCGAAAGGCTCCCTTTTCTCGTCCGCGGCGCCTTCCCAGGGAAATGTGAAATTGGGCCTAAACCCCGTCCGGATGCGGCCGATAACTTTCCCGACAGAGCCACGGGCACCGCGCCTACAGGCCCTGATCAAGAAAGTTGTTGACAGGAAGAAAAAGTCCTCAAGTTTCTCCCCGGCGTGCCGTAAACCTCTCCGAGGCGGAAGGCTTCCCTAACGGAACCCCGCCGGACAACGCCGCACAACCTCCGGCAATTCGGTTCCGCTTACAAAGGATCAAATCCCATGGCTCTGACCATCAACACCAACATCATGTCGCTGAATGCTCAGCGTAACCTGAGCACCTCGCAGACGAAGCTGTCGTCGGCGATCGAGCGTCTGTCGTCGGGTAACCGCATCAACAGCGCGAAGGACGACGCCGCCGGCCTCGCCATTTCGACCCGCTTCACCACCCAGATCAACGGCCTGACCCAGGCTGTCCGCAACGCCAACGACGGTATCTCGCTCTCGCAGACCACCGAGTCGGCGCTGGACGAAGTCACGAACAACCTGCAGCGCATCCGCGAACTGGCCGTGCAGTCGACCAACGCGTCGAACTCCTCCAGCGACCGCGCCGCTCTGGACGCCGAAGTGCAGCAGCGTCTGTCGGAAGTGACCCGTATCGCCACGCAGACCAACTTCAACGGCATGAAGGTCCTCGACGGTTCGTCGAAGAACCTCAGCTTCCAGGTTGGCGCCAACGTCGGTGAAGTCATCACCGTCGGCCTCGACAAGGGCGTGAAGGCCAACCAGATCGGCCAGCTGGCGACGGACTCGGTCGACCTGAGCGGCAAGCTCGGTACGACCACCACCGAAGCCGTGGCCACCGACTGGACGGCCGCCAATGCCTCCGCCAAGGGCGTGGTCACGTACGGCAGCAAGAGCGTCGACTGGGGCACCTACACGGGCGCCACCCAGGCGGATGCGGTCTCCTTCCTGAAGGCGCAGCTGGGCAGCGATTTCACGGTTGCCAACAACGCCACGACGGCCACGTCGATCGACGTGACTGATAACTCGGCCGGCAAGACGCTTGCCGCCGGCGACCTCAAGATCTCGGTGGGTGGCGGTACCTCGTTCGACATCACGGGCAACTTCAAGACGGCCCAGGACGTCGCGGATGCCGTGAACTCGCATTCCAGCGAAGGCATCTCCGCCTACGTCGGTACCGATGGCAAGCTGAACATCGCCTCGGCCAAGACGATCGCCGTGTCCGGTACCGAAGCGACCGCCCTCGGCTTTGCCGCCACCGACGCCGTGAGCGCCACGGACACCCTGGCCACGTCGAGCGTCGCCACGGTCGACGGTGCCAACGACACGATCAACCGCGTCGACGCCGCCCTGCAGTCGATCTCCGACCTCCGTTCGGACCTCGGCGCCGTGCAGAACCGCTTCGAGTCCACGATCTCCAACCTGCAGAACATCTCGCAGAACCTGACGGCCTCGCGTTCGGCCATCACGGATGCGGATTTCGCCCAGGAAACGGCCAACATGTCCTCGGCCCAGATCCTGCAGCAGGCCGGCGTCTCGGTCCTCGCCCAGGCGAACCAGAGCCAGCAGATCGTCCAGAAGCTGCTCCAGTAACAGATGTAACCGCCGGACCCGGGTACCCCGGGTCTTGGCAGGGTAATTGCTTAGTTGTCACGGCTGGCGTTCGCAAGGGCGCCAGCCGTCGACAAATTGGCGCCCGGGGCAGTGAGGCGTCTTCAAGGAGAGCTTCATGGCCACGAATCCCGTCAACCTCGGTTCCAGTTCCATCGACGTCGCATCGATCGTCAGCAACCTTGTCGCGAACAAGCGCAAGGCGCCCGACGCGAAGGCCGCGGCCGATACACAGGCGAACGCCACCCAGATTTCGGCGGTGGGTAATTTCACGTCGTCGCTGACCAGTCTGCAGAGCGCGATCAAGGCTCTCACCGACGGCACGGCGTTCACGACGACGAAGGTCTCCGTGGGCGATTCGTCGATGCTCTCGGCCGCCGCGGACAGCACCGCACAGCCCAACACCTACAACATCGTCGTCAACCAATTGGCAACCTCGCAGAAGACGACCTCCCTCGCCTTCACCGATAGCAAGGCCGCGCTCGGCACCGGCAACCTCACGATCTCCATCGGCGACAAGTCGATGAGCGTGGACATCGCCTCCGGCGCAAATTCGCTGGAAAACATCCGCGACATCATCAACAAGTCCAAGGACAATCCCGGCGTCACCGCCAGCATCGTCACCGGCACCGACGGCGCGCACCTGGTGCTCACGTCCTCGGTCACCGGCAAGGACAACGCTTTCAAGGTCGTCACCAGCGGCGGCGATGGCAAGCTCTCCCAGCTGAATTTCGATCCGGCCACGGATACGCCGACGACCAAGGCGCAGGACGCCTTGTTCACGATCGACAAGCTTCCCGCCAGCAGTCCGACCAATGTCGTCACGAAGGCGATCGACGGCGTGACCCTGACGCTTTCCAAGGTCAGCACCCAAAACCCCGACCTCAGCTTCAATCCCACGACCGTCACCATCACCAACGACACCAGCGCCGTCTCCACCGCGCTCGGCTCTCTGGTGACCTCTTACAACGCCTTCATCTCGACCTATAAGCAGCTGACCAAGTACGACGCCACCAACCAGCAGGTAGGCGCACTCATCGGCGACGCCACGGTCAACTCGATCAAGAACCAGGTTTCGACCCTGCTAGGGTCGCAGTTCACCGGCAACACCAGCGGCCCGACCTCGCTGAGCGACCTCGGTGTCTCCTTCCAGGTCGATGGCACGCTCAAGCTGGACACCACCAAGCTCAGCAAGGTGCTGGCCGACAACCCCCGGGAAACGCAGAACCTTCTCAGCGGGGACAGCGGCATCGCGCCGAAGCTGGACAAGCTGATCACCAGCTGGACGTCCAGCACGGGCATTCTCACCCAGCGCACGAACAATCTGAATCAGAAGACGAAGGACCTGCAGGACCAGGCCGCCGATTTCGACAAGCAGATGCAGGACTACACCGACCGCCTGACCAAGCAGTACACGGCGCTCGACGCGATGATGACCAAGCTCGCCGGCACCAGCAGCTACCTCCAGCAGCAGTTCGACGCGCTGACGGCCAACAAGTAACGGCAGTTCCAGGAAAGAAGACACTCATGGCACTCGGATATTCCCAGGGCGCAGGCGCCTACCAGCAGGTCCGCACGGGGGGTGGCGTCGAAACAGCCGATCCGCACGGGCTGATCACCATGCTCATGGACGGCGCGCTGGAGCGCATGCGTTTCGCGCGCGGCTGCATCGCGACGGGCAACGTGGCAGGGAAGGGCGAGGCCATTTCGAAGGCCATCGAGATCGTCGGCGCCCTGCAGGCGGCGCTGAACCACGAGGTGGGCACGCCACTCGTCGCCCAGCTCGAGGGACTGTACGACTACATGAATCGCCGTCTCCTCCACGCCAACCTGCACAGCGACAGCGAGGCACTGGACGAGGTGAGCCGGTTGCTCGGCCAGATCCGCGACAGCTGGGTGGCCATTCCCGTCGAGGCCCGGCAGGTCGCCGGAGCCGGGGCATGACCGAGACCTGGTGCGACCTTGGCCGGGTGCTCGACCTGACCGAGTCCATGCACGCGGCCGCCAGCGAAGGCCGCTGGGACGACCTCACCGCCCTGGAAGCCGAACGCGAGCCGATCCTGCGCCGCGGCACGATGCGTCCGGCACCGGAAACGCTGGAATCGCTGAAGTCCATCATGCTGCTCGATGGCCTCATCAAGGATCTCGTGTCCGTAGCCCGGGACGAAGCGGGCGTGGCATGGGACGCGTCACGACGCGTGCGCCGCGCCGTGGCCGCGTATAGTTCGTTCTGAGCGGTAAACCTTCTTCAGGGGCAGGGCGCATGGGTGACGAAGCCTGGCAGGCATTCTCCGAACGCGTAACCTGGGACGCGGCCTTCCACACCACGTGCGAGGCGGCCCCTCGGCCGGACGCGGCAGCCCTGGCGCTCATCAACGATCGCAACGCCAGCGTCCTGGTGGCCGTGTCGGCGCTCATGGAGCGACGGGCCGACACCGCCGAGGACGACAACGCGCTCTCGCACGAAGTGGCGCGTCTCGACGCCAAGCTCAACGTATTGATGGAGATCGTGAATCGGCTGCTCCTTCCGCAGTCGGCCCTGCCGGCGCGCGTCTCCATGCGGTTCAACGCAGCGGGCGCGGTGCTGCCCTGGGCGGGCCTGCCACCCGTGGGGCAGCCCGTCATGCTGCGCCTCCACTTCGACGCCTGCCGGGCACTCCCGCTGGAACTGCCGGGTGTACGCCTTGCCGGCCCCAGCGACGGCAAGGGGTTCATCGGCTTCGAAGGGCTTTCCGAAGCCGTTCGCGACGGTATCGAGCGCCTCGTCTTCCGCCAGCACCGGCGCCAGGTGGCCGAGGCCCGGGCCCAGTCGCGCCCCTCCGAGGGTGCCTCCGAGGCGATGTGACCTTTTACGTCACGTGACGTAAGAACGTCGCGTGGCGTGCCGCGTCACATTGGTGACGCGAACGTCACGAACGGGCGAAGCCCACGCCCTGCCAGAGGGCAGCGACCCCTCCACCCCACTTGCCGTACACGTGCGAACGCCGCGCCACCACGTCAATTTCCGTTGGCGTGCGTCGGAATTCCGGCGTTGGCACGCTCCTTGATTGATACCTTGCAACGAAGCCGACGGGATTCCATCGCGGACCCGCTCGAGCCCTTCGATCCAACGCCCTATAAGCGAGGTATTTCCGTTGAAGTCTTCCCAGTTTCTCGTCGTCGAATCCGATGCCGCACGCGCCGAAAGCGTGGTCTCCGCGCTCGCTTTCCTGGGCTACCGCCCGGTGCTCGCCAACCGCATGCAGGCTGGCGAAGTGACCGAGGGCTGGCGCGGCGTGTATGTCGGCACGGCCGAAGACGAGAACGAGTTGGAAGGCCACCTGGCCGCGGTGGGTCGCAACGGCCGGAGCCTCCCGATGCTGGTCGCCGCGGATTCGCCACTGGCCACCGCGCTCATCGCCGACGACACCCGCAGCAACAACGTCGAACTGATCGACATGCCCCTGCGCTACGAGCGCCTTTCCGAAGCCCTGCGCGCCTTGCAGTCGCGTATGGAGCCGGTGCTGTCCAGCCGCCGCTTCGTCGGCCAGTCCGGTCCGATGCAGCGTGTGAACGCGCTGATCCGCCAGGTGGCGCCGTTCGATTCCAGCGTGCTGGTGCTCGGCGAGTCGGGCAGCGGCAAGGAACTCGTGGCCCGCACCATTCACGACTGTTCGCCGCGCCGCGACAAGCCGTTCGTCGCCATCAACTGCGGCGCCATTCCCGCCGAACTGCTCGAAAGCGAACTCTTCGGCCACGAGAAGGGCGCGTTCACCGGCGCCATCAGCACCCGCAAGGGCCGCTTCGAGATGGCCGAGGGCGGCACGCTGTTCCTCGACGAAATCGGCGACATGAGCCTGCCCATGCAGGTGAAGCTGCTCCGCGTGCTCCAGGAGCGCGTCTTCGAGCGCGTCGGTGGGAACCGCCCGCAGCGCTGCGACGTGCGCATCATCGCCGCCACGCATCGCGACCTCGAAGGTGCCATCGAGCGCGGCAGCTTCCGTGAAGACCTGTTCTACCGCCTCAGCGTGTTCCCGCTGGAGATGCCGCCGCTGCGCCAGCGCCTGGAAGACCTGCCGGCACTCATTTCCGAGTTCAACCAGCGTCTCGTGCAGCGCGGGCTGTCGCCGGTCCGTTTCTCGCCGAGCGCCATGGGCGCCCTGTGCCGTCACGGCTGGCCCGGCAACGTTCGCGAACTGTCCAACCTGGTCGAGCGCATGGCCATCCTCATGCCGCACAGCGAAGTCCGTGCCGCCGACCTTCCGGAGAAGTACCGCGGCGTGCTGCCGGTGGAAGAAGTATCCGGTGCCGCGCTCATCGCCATGATGGAAGCCGAGCCGGAAGTGACGGAATCGTTCGGCTACGCCTCCGAAGGCGACCCGTCCGTGCTGCCGCAGGGTGGCCTGGACCTCAAGGATCACCTGGCCGGTATCGAGATCGGCCTGATCCGCCAGGCGCTGAACTCGGCCAACGGCGTGGTTGCCCACGCGGCCAAGCTGCTTCGCGTCCAGCGCACCACGCTGGTGGAAAAGCTTCGCAAGTACGGCCTGTCCGAGACCGTGCAGGCCGGCTGACCGCGGCCGCTCGTTGGCACAGGACGTGCATCGGGTGTCGCAAACCCGATAACGCGTTGGAAAACCGTCATGACCACGATCGACGTCAACAGCCTCCTGCTCCAGATGCGCCGCATCAGCGCGCAGACCGAGATGCCCGCGCTGCGTGGCGTCGGCGAGGCAGCTCCGGCGGCGAAGGGCGCGTTCGGCGACCTGCTGAAGCAGTCCATCGAAGGCGTGGCCGAAACGCAGGCCAAGGCGGCGAAGATGGCTTCGGCCTTCGAACGCGGCGACCCGGGCATCGATCTCGCCCAGGTCATGATCCAGGGGCAGAAGGCCGATCTCTCGTTCCGCGCCATGACCGAAGTGCGCAACAAGATGGTCGATGCCTACAAAGAAATCATGAACATGTCGATCTGATCGACATGCGCGCAATGACAGGATTCGAGTGAACCATGGCAGATAACGGCGTCGCCACTACGGATAACGCAGCGTCGCGCATGCAGTCGCTGAAGTCGCTGGCGCAGACGCCCGCGATGCGTCAGCTTTTCATGCTGGCGGGCATCGCCGCGGCCGTCGCCATCGGCATCGCCGCGGTGATGTGGTCGCGCGCGCCGAACTACGGGCTGCTCTACGGTGGCCTGGAACAGAAGGACGCCGCCGCCGTCACCCAGGCGCTGCAGGCCAGCAACACCCCCTACACCCTCAGTGCCGATGGCAGCTCGATCTTCGTGCCCGCCGCCGACGTGGCCGGTGTCCGCCTGAAGCTCGCCGGCCAGGGTCTCCCGCAGGGCAGCGCCGCGAACGCCATCGCGCCATCGGATTCCCCCTTCGGCATGAGCGACATGGCCGAGCGCAGCCGCTACCAGTCGATGCTGGAGAGCGATCTTTCGAACACCATCGCGGGGCTGCAGTCCGTGCGCGCGGCGCGCGTGCATCTCGCTTTGCCCAAGCCTTCCGCCTTCATTCGCGACAACAAGCCCGCCAGCGCCTCGGTGGTCGTCACGCTGTATCCCGGCCGTCAACTCGACCAGGGCCAGGTGGCCGCCATCGTCCACCTCATCGCGGCCAGCGTGCCCGGTCTCGACACGCGCCAGGTATCGGTCATCGACCAGGGCGGCAGCCTGCTCACGGTCAGCGATCCCGACAGCGCCCAGGCCATCGGCGATAGCCGCCTGCGTCTTTCCAACCGCATCGAGGCCACTTACACGCAGCGCGTGGAAGACCTCCTCACACCGCTGGTCGGCGCGGGCAAGGTCAGGGCGCAGGTGTTCGCCGATCTCGACTTCTCGCAGACCGAGAAGGCCAGCGAAACCTTCAATCACGACAATCCGGCCCTGCGCAGCGAGCAGACCAGCAGCGATACGCGCACCGACCCGGCGACGAACGGCGGTGTGCCGGGCGCGCTCAGCAACCAGCCGCCCAATACCGGTGCGAATGCCACGGCGGCCAATCCCGCCGCTGGCGGCAAGCCGGGCGCGCAGGCAAGCACGCAGACCGCGCAGCAGACGCCCACGCAACAGACGCAGAGCGCCACCCGCAACTACGAGCTCGACCGCACCGTCAGCCATGTGACGGATCCTGCCGGCAAGGTGGCGCGCCTGTCCGTCGCGGTCGTGGTCGACAACAAGCAGGTGCCCGACAAAGACGGCAAGATGAAGAGCGTGCCGTTCACGCCGGAAGAGCTATCGCGCCTTACCGAACTCACCAAGAACGCCGTCGGCTTCAGCGCCGATCGCGGCGACAGCGTCAGCGTCATCAACGAACCGTTCCGCGGCAGTGTCGTCGAAGATGCGCCGCAGGGCATGCCGTTCTGGGAACGCCCGGGCATGCTCGACCTGATCAAGCAGGGCCTGGGCGTGATGATCGCCCTGATCGTGGGCTTCTTCGTGCTGCGCCCGATCCTCAAGGGCCTGCTGAAGCCGGCTCCGCTGGCAATGAACAACGTGGCGCTCGCCGGACCGATGCCTACCGTGTCGGTCATGGTGGACGACGACGACATGACACCTGACCGTGTCTCCACCTCCCAGGCCCAGCTCGGTTCGCCCGCGCTGCTGGCCTACGAACAGAAGGTGGGCCTTGCCAAGCGCATGGCCGCCGAAAATCCGAAGCAGGTGGCGCAGGTCGTGAAGAGCTGGGTATCCGAAGATGGCAGCTGAGCAGAAAGAGGCCCTCACGGGCGCACAGAAGGCGGCGATCCTCCTGCTCACACTGGGTGAGGAAGACGCGGCGTCCATCCTGAAGCACCTCGGCGCACGCGACGTGCAGGCCGTGGGCACGGCCATGGCCGCGCTCAAGAACGTCAGCAAGGAGCAGGTGGACCAGGTGCTCACCAAGCTCCAGGAAGACGTCGGCCAGCACACCTCCATCGGCGTCGGCACCGAGGAATACATCCGCCGCATCCTCGTGAACGCCCTGGGCGAGAACAAGGCCGGCGGCCTCATCGACCGCATCCTCCTGGGCCGCAGCAGCAAGGGCCTGGAATCGCTGAAGTGGATGGAGAGCCGCGCCATCGCGGAGATGATCGGCCAGGAGCATCCGCAGATCATCGCGCTGGTCATGGCGCACCTCGAGGCCGACCAGGCCGCCGAGGTCATCGGGTACCTGCCGGCGCGCACGCGCAGCGACGTGGTGATGCGTATCGCCACGCTCGATGGCGTGCAGCCCCATGCGCTGAACGAGCTCGACGAAATCATGGAGCGGCAGTTCTCCGGCAACTCCACCAAGCTGAAGTCCGCGACCGTGGGCGGCCTCAAGGCCGCGGCGGACATCCTCAACGCGATGGAAACAGCGCGCGAAGCCGAGCTCATGGCTTCGATCCGCGGCATCGACTCCAGCCTGGGCGAGCGCATCGAAGAACTCATGTTCGTCTTCGACGACCTTGCCGACCTCGACGACCGCAGCATGCAGACGCTGCTGCGCGAGGTGCCGTCCGCACGCCTCATCACGGCCCTGAAGGGCGCGGAGAGCGCCATCCGCGAGAAGATCTTCGCCAACATGTCCAAGCGCGCCGCCGACATGCTGCGCGACGACCTCGAGGTCAAGGGTCCGGTCCGGCTTTCCGAAGTCGATGCGGCCCAGAAGGAAGTGCTCGCCACCGCGCGCCGCCTCGCCGACGCCGGCCAGATCAACCTCGCCGGTGGCGGCGAAGAGTTCGTCTGATGAGTCTTACCTCCATCCTCGCGCGGGAACGCGTCTCGCAGTTCGAACGCTGGGAACTCCCCGTCGTGGGAGCGGCGGACGTGCGCGATGCGGCGGAGGTGCCGGACGAAGGTCCGCAACGGCCCACCGTGGCCGAGATAGAAGCCATCGAACGGCAGGCGCGTGAAGAGGGTTTCAACGCCGGTCTCAACGAAGGCCGCGCGATGGCGAAGCGAGAACTGGCCGCGCAGGTGGCCCGCCTCGACGCGCTGTTCGCCGCCGTGGAGCGACCCTTCGCCGATCTCGACAACGACGTCGTTGGCGACCTCGCGCTGTTGGCGACCACCATCGCCGAACGCGTGCTTGGCTACGAACTGGCCACACGGCCGGAGAAGATCGTGGAAACGGTGCGCCAGGCGGTGGATGCCTTGCCGGCCGCCAGCCGCCATTTGAAGATTCACCTCCATCCCGCCGACGCCGCCATCGTGCGCGAGCATCGGTCCTCGCTCGATCACGAAGGCACCGTGGTCGACGATCCCGCGCTCGAGCGGGGCGACGTGCGCCTGGAAAGCGAACATTCGCGGCTCGACGCACGCGTGCACACCCGCCTTTGTGCAGTGATCGACAGCGTGCTGCAGGGGCGGGATTCATTCGCCGGTGAAGAGACCGGGGCGCCGTGAGCGTCGAACGCCACATCGCGGCGCGCAACGCGCATTGGCGCGACGCGCTCGCCGCGCAGAAGGCCAGCGCCGAACACGTCAGGCCGTTGCAGGCCGAAGGCAAGTTGCGCCGCGTGGTGGGGCTCACCCTCGAAGCCGTGGGTTGCGAAGCCCCCGTGGGTGCGCGCTGCATGGTCGCCGGCGCCGACGGCAAACAACTCGAAACCGAAGTGGTCGGTTTTTCGGACGGACGCCTCCTGCTGATGCCCACGGGCGAAATGCACGGCGTGCTGCCGAACGCACGCGTGACGCCCGTGGCATCCGTGTCCGGCGTCCCCGTGGGCGACTCGCTGCTGGGCCGCGTCATCGGTTCGGATGGCGTGCCGCTCGACGGGCTGGGCCCGCTGCTGGCGCGCGAGCGTGCGCCCTTGCGGCGCGATCCGATCAATCCCATGCTCCGCCAGCCGATCGACACGCCGCTCGACACCGGCGTACGCGCCATCAACGCGCTGCTCACCGTCGGGCGCGGCCAGCGCATCGGCTTGTTCGCCGGCTCCGGTGTCGGCAAGTCCACCCTCATGGGCATGATGACCCGCTTCACCAACGCCGACGTGGTCGTGGTCGGCCTGATCGGTGAGCGCGGCCGCGAAGTGAAGGAATTCGTGGATCACACGCTGGGTGAGGAAGGGCGCCGTCGCGCGGTCGTCATCGCCGCGCCCGCCGACGCCCCGCCGTTGTCGCGCCTGCGCGGCGCACAGGTCGCAACCGCCGTCGCGGAACATTTCCGCGACCAGGGCAAGCGCGTACTCCTGCTTATGGATTCGCTGACACGCTATGCCCAGGCACAGCGCGAAATCGCCCTCGCCATCGGCGAGCCGCCTGCCACGAAGGGTTATCCGCCGTCCGTCTTCGCGATGCTGCCTGCGCTGGTCGAACGCGCGGGCAACGACGCGGAAGGGCGAGGCTCCATCACGGCGTTCTATACCGTTCTCACCGAAGGCGACGACTATCGCCACGATCCCATCGCGGATTCGGCGCGAGCGATCCTCGACGGCCACATCGTCCTTTCGCGCGATCTGGCGGAGGCCGGCCATTACCCGGCCATCGACATCGAGGCCTCGATCAGCCGCGTGATGCCGGCCGTGGTGACCAAGGAACACATGCGTTCGGCGCAGCGGTTCCGGCAGGTCTACTCCGCCTACCGCCAGCAGCGCGACCTGATCGCCGTGGGCGCGTACCAGAAAGGCAGCGATCCTCGCACCGACGAAGCCATCGCCTTGTACCCGCGCCTGTCGGCGTTCCTCCAGCAGGAAACCGATGAGCAGGTGAATCTCGAGGAGGCCGAAGCCGGCCTCGCCGAAGCGTCGCAGGCCGCCTGATGCCGTCGCGCGCCGACCGCCTGCAACCCGTCGTGGATCTCGCGGCCGAAAAGGCCGAGGACGCGACGCGGGCGCTTGCCACGCAGCAGCGTGCCCTGGCCGATGCGGAGCACCAGCTCAGCGAATTGCGCCGTTACCGCAACGAGTACGCCGAGATGCCCGGCGGCATCGGGGTGAGCGCGCTACTCAATCGTCAGCAGTTCCTGCAGAAGATCGACATGGCGATCGTGCAGCAATTGAGCGAGGTGCAACGCCGTGAGAAGGCATTGGATCGCGCTCGCCAGGAGTGGACGGAAGCGCGCGGGCGCGCCAAGGCGCTGGATTCCGTGACATCGAAGTACCGCGAGCAGGAACGCAAGACGCAGGACCGCCGGGAGCAGGAACAGGCGGACGAGCGCTCGCAATACCGTCGTCCACCACGTGGCGAAGGCTGACGTGTCCGAACGCAGGCACATTCAACACAATGATTCGAATCGGGTAAATCGCATGAACAACGCCACCCTCGTGCTCAATGTCGCTCGTCCTTCCGCTCCGGCGACGCCGCCCGTGGCGGGTCATGCGCAGGACGACGCAACGCCTTCGAAGCGTTTCGACGCCGCGCTCGACGCGGCACACGCCGATGCGCGCACGCCGCGAAAGCCCGAGCAGGAAACCACGAAGGAAAAAGCCCCGCCGGTAAAGGCGACCGACACGAAGACCGCCGGCGAACACGACGACAAGCCGGCGAAGAAAGACGACGAGCCTTCCGACGGTACGTCGATCGCCACCGCGATGCTGTCGCTGATTGGCGTGCCGCCCACCGTGGCCGGCATCGCGGGCAAGACGCTTGGCCTGGCAAAGGACGCCGGTACGGCCGACGCCGCGGCGACGGGCGGCGTGCTCGGTGTTGCCGGGTCGCTTCCCGGCGCGCTGCCGGACGTCCTTGCCGACGCGGGCGCGGTGGCGGCCCTCAAGGATACTGCCGGCGCCCCGCTGGGCATGAACGCCGTGGCATTGCCCACGGGCGTGGCCTCGGCGGCTGCTGCGGTGGCCGCGTCGCCTTTCAACGCGCTGCTCGCGACCCAGGCGGACGCCAAGGCGGTGAAGGACGACGGCACGGCGATCGACGCTGCCAACGGCGGCCCCATGCCGTTCGCTCATACGCAAGGCCTCGGGCAGGACGGGGCGCCCGTCATGCAGTTCCAGTCCACCCAGCCGGCCACGTCGCCCCAGTTTGCGCAGGAACTGGGCGAACAGATCGCATGGATGGGTTCGGGCCAGGTGAAGGAAGCACGGATCAAGTTGCATCCCGAAGAACTGGGCAGCATGGACGTCCGTGTCAACCTGGAGGGCGGCAAGGTCAACGTGGCCGTTATCGCGCAGCATCCGGCCGCCGTGCATGCCGTGCAGCAGACGCTCTCGCAGCTCGACAGCATGCTCGCGCACCACGGCCTTTCGCTCGGCCAGGCGGACGTCGGCCAGCGCCAGGCGGAGCAGGGTGGGGAGGGCGGCAACGGGAATGCATCGGGCCAGACCGGCGATGCAGGCACGGTCGGCGTGGAGACGGTGGCGACCTCGCGCGTGTCCCGTGGCCTCGTGGACGAAGTTGCGTGATGCCGGTCTCTCTCGTGGGAATCGTTCTTGTGGGAGCCGCTTCAGCGGCGATCCCGCGGCAGCGGGCAATCTTGCCGCGAAACCGTCATCGCCGCTGAAGCGGCTCCCACACAAAGCACGTCAAAGTTCCGACGTTAAAGCTGGCACGACGATTGCACGTCACCTGTAAGCCCATCGCATCAACGCATTCGCAAGAGGTTTTTTCCGCATGGCCGCAGCACCGAACGACGCCACCGAAGGCACCGAAGGCACCCCCAAGAAGAAGAAAGGCAAGCTGCTGCTCGTCGGCGCGCTCGTCGTTCTCGTCGCGGGTGGCGCGGGCGGCTGGGTCATGATGAAAGGTGGCAAGGGCGGTCACGCCGATGCGGCCGAAGCGGCCAAGGCAAAGCCGGCGCTTTATCTCCAGCTCGATCCGGCGTTCGTCGTCAATTTCCAGGACGCCGAGGCGCTCCGTTTCCTCCAGGTCGGCGTGAACGTCATGTCGCACGACCCGGAAGCCATCGCGGCGGCCAGGGAAGCGGATCCGGAAATCCGCAACGCACTGCTCATGCTGTTCTCGGCGCAGGACGTGAAGAGCCTGTCCGACGTGAAAGGCAAGCAGAAGCTCCAGGCTGCGGCACTGGCGGAGATCCAGCGCGTGCTGAAGGAAAAGATCGGCCGCCCTGGTGTCGACGCCGTTTATTTCACCAGCTTCATCATGCAGTAACGGGCACGAAGCCATGACCGACATCCTTACCCAGGAAGAAATCGACGCCCTGCTCGCGGGCGTGGAAGGCGGCGCGGTCGACACCGAGGTCGAGTTGCCGCCACCTGGCGGCATCCTGGACTACGATTTCACCCAGCAGGACCGCATCGTCCGCGGCCGCCTGCCCACGCTGGAGATGGTCAACGACCGCTTCGCCCGCTATTTCCGCGCCAACCTGTTCAACGTGCTGCGGAAATCGTGCGAGGTCTCGGTGCTTGGCGTGAAGATGACCAAGTTCAACGAGTACGTGCATTCGTTGGCGGTGCCGAGCAACCTCAACCTCATCCGCATCAAGCCGCTGCGCGGTACCGCGCTGATGGTGTTCGAGCCGCGCCTGGTATTCACCGTCATCGACAACTTCTTCGGTGGCGACGGGCGTTACCACGCGCGCATCGAGGGCCGCGACTTCACGCCCACCGAGAATCGCGTCATCCAGATCGTGCTGCAGGAAGCGTTCGGCGCCATGGCCGAGGCCTGGGCACCGGTGCTGAGGATGCAGTTCGAATTCATGAATTCGGAGATCAACCCGCAGTTCGCCAACATCGTCAGCCCGACCGAGACGGTGGTGGTGTCGCGCTTCCACATCGAACTGGACGGCGGCGGTGGCGAAGTGCACCTCACCCTGCCGTATTCGATGGTGGAGCCGATCCGCGAACTGCTCGACGCCGGCGTGCAGAGCGATCGCGCGGAGCGCGACGAGCGCTGGATCCAGAACCTGCACGAGGAAATCCTCGACGCGGAAGTGGAAATCACCTCGATGCTGGCGGAAGCCCGGCTCACCATCGGCGACTTCCTGCACCTGCGCAAAGGCGACGTCATTCCCATCAGCCTGCCGGAGACGGCCACCGTCTTCGCAGAGGATGTACCGATCTTCCGCGGACGCATGGCCAATTCGAACGGTAACAAGGCGATCCAGTTCGAGTCGCTGCTCCGGCGAACCGCGCCGCGCGCCACCCAGGTGCCGATCCAGCCGCTTCCCGAGCCGGCCTGAGGGCCGGTTTCGACGTCCGGCTCTCTCTCTAACCGTCGCTTCGCGACGGAATCGCCGCTGAAGCGGCTCCCACAACGGGAGTCTGTCCGGGCAGGTATCGGGGCAGTAGGAATCTGCGTTAGCGAGTATGTGGGAGCCGGCTATGCCGGCGATCCCGCGTGAGCGGGCAAGCTCGTCCCGAACGCCCATCGCCGCCGAAGCGGCATCTCGGCAAACCCGTCAATGACCCGTCACGGTGACTAACTGCCGTCGAGCGTCAGGTTTCCGTCTGACCCGCCGCGTCACCTTCGCCCCTGTGCGAAAGCGGTCGTTCCAAGTGCCTGACGCAGCGCACATTTCACGCCACCACGAAGCCAGGAAGACGTGGCACGCCGCTTGCTTCTAAGGCTTCGCACCCAGCAACGTCTCACTCGGAACGGACATGAACGAACCTACCACCCTCGAAGAACTGGAAACCGCCACCGACGCCTCCCTGGCGTCCTCCATCGGCCTCGGCAGTGAGGTGAACCTCGACGTCATCCTCGACGTGCCGGTCACCATGGCCATGGAAGTCGGCCGCACCAAGATCAGCATCCGCAACCTGCTCCAGCTCAACCAGGGCTCGGTGGTCGAACTCGACCGCGCCGCCGGCGAACCCCTCGACGTCTTCGTGAACGGCACGCTGGTCGCCCACGGCGAAGTGGTCGTCATCAACGAGAAATTCGGCATCCGGCTGACCGACGTGATCAGCCCGGCCGAGCGCGTCCGCAAGCTGCGGTGATCCGCATGCGCCGTACCGTCGCCGCCCTCGCGGGCGGCTTCCTTCCCTGCGCCCTGATGGCGGCTCCGGCCGCCGCCCCGGCGGTCGATTCCGGCGCGGAACTGTTCCGCGTCCTGGTCAGCCTGCTCGGCGTGGTCGCCCTCATCTTCTTCGTCGGCTGGCTGAGTCGCCGCGCCCAGGCGCGCGTGCGCCCGGGCGGCCGCAAGATCCGCGTGATCGAATCGATGCCGGTGGGCATCAAGGAAAAAATCATGCTGCTCGAAGTGGGCGGCACGCAGCTCCTCGTCGGCGCGTCGCCGACCGGCGGCCTGCGTACGCTGCATGTGCTGGATACGCCGGTGCATGACGATTCCCCTGACGCGGCCCAGCCGCCGGTCCTGCGCGGTTTCCGCGACGTGCTCAGCCAGTGGAAGCGCCCATGAAGCGTTGGGCCTGGTTGGTTTTCCCCCTGCTCCTGCTGCTCCCGGCCATCGGCTTCGCCGCCGAACCGGCGCAAGGCATTCCCGTCCTGAACGTTCAGTCCGGTGCGAACGGCGGCCAGACCTGGTCGCTGTCGATCCAGATGCTGGCGCTGATGACGGCGCTGACGGCATTGCCGGCGATCCTGCTGATGATGACGTCGTTCACCCGCATCATCATCGTGCTCGGTTTCCTGCGTCAGGCGCTGGGCACGAACAGCACGCCGCCGAACCAGGTGATCCTCGGCCTGTCGCTGTTCCTCACGCTGTTCGTGATGACGCCGGTGCTGAACAAGGCATATGACGCGGGCATCAAGCCGTACATGGACGGCCAGATGAGCGTGCAGGACGCCCTGCCGCTGGCCGCCGCACCGTTCCGCCACTTCATGCTGGAACAGACCCGTGAGCCCGATCTCCAGCTGTTCACGAAGCTCGCCGGCGAGCAGCCCTATGCCGACAAGGACTCCGTACCGTACCGCGTCGCGCTGCCCGCCTTCGTCACCAGCGAACTGAAGACCGCCTTCCAGATGGGCTTCCTGCTGTTCATCCCGTTCCTCATCATCGACCTCGTCGTGGCCTCCGTGCTGATGTCGATGGGCATGATGATGGTCTCGCCGATGATCATCTCGCTGCCGTTCAAGATCATGCTGTTCGTGCTGTTCGTGCTGGTCGACGGGTGGACGCTGCTGCTCGGCACATTGGCCGGGAGTTTCTTTCAATGACGCCGGAATCCGTCATCGGCTTCGGCCAGCAGGCCCTGCACATCGCGATGCTGATCGGCGCGCCGCTGCTCCTCACGGCGCTGGCGGTGGGCTTGATCATCGGCATGGTGCAGGCTGCCACCCAGATCAACGAACAGACGCTGAGCTTCATTCCGAAGCTCATCTCCATGGCCCTCGTGATGATCGTCACCGGCCCCTGGATGCTGCGCACGCTGGTGGAATTCACCCGCACGCTCATCGAGAACCTGCCCCAGGCGGTGCGTTGATGCCGCTCGACCTCGGCCAGCTCGAAGCCTGGGTCGGAAGCGCGTGCTGGGCGCTCGCCCGCATCTCGGGGCTGCTGCTCGTGGCGCCGGTACTCGGCGCGACCACCATCCCGGCGCGCATCCGCATCGGGCTGGCCTTGCTGCTCACCATGGCGCTGGCTCCGTTGGCGCCGCTGGACATCCGTCCGCTGTCGGCGCAGGGCGTGGCCACGATGGCCCAGCAGGTGCTGGTCGGCGCATCGCTCGGTTTCATCCTGAAGCTCGTTTTCGAAGCCGTATCCTTCGGTGGCCACATCGTGTCGCAGGCGATGAGTCTCGGGTTCGCGGAAACCGTGAATCCCGGCGTGGGCGGCACCACGCCGGTGCTGAGCCAGTTCTACACGATGCTGGTGACCCTGTTGTTCCTGGTGATGAACGGCCACCTGCAGCTCATTTCGCTGCTGGCCGACAGCTTCCGCACCTTGCCCGTGAGCGAGCAGGGGGTGGGGGCGGACGGCGTGTGGGGCGTGCTCGGCTTCGCCACCCACCTCTTCACCGGTGCCGTGCGCGTCGCACTGCCGGCGCTCACCGCCACGCTGGTGGTGAACCTCGGCTTCGGTGCCATCAGCCGTTCGGCACCGTCGATGAATCTCTTCGCGGTGGGCTTTCCCATCACCATCTGCCTCGGCCTCCTGGCCGTCTGGCTCTCTCTGCGCGCCTTGCCGGGTGCGTTCGATTCATTGCAGACCGACGCCTGGGAAACCATGCGCGGGCTTGTCGGAGGCGCGTCGCCGTGAGCGAGACCGATAAGGAAGACCGCACCGAAGCCCCTAGTGACAAACGCCTTCGCGAAGCCCGCGAGAAGGGCGACCTGCCGCGTTCGCGCGATCTTTCCACGGCCGTGGTAGTGCTGTCCGGCGTGGCTACGATCATTGCCTCGCGCGAGCAGATGGCCGTGCACGCCGCGAACATCATGCACGTGGGCCTGCGTTACTCGCGCGACGACCTGTTCGCCGCGAACGGCCTCAGCCATGCCCTGATGACCGCCGCGCTCGAAGCCCTGAAGCTGCTCGGTCCGGTGTTCGCCGTGACCATGGTGGCGGCGATCGCAGCGCCTGCCTTGATGGGCGGGCTCAATTTCTCCGGACAGGCGCTCGTGCCGAAGTTCGACCGCCTCGATCCGATCAAGGGGTTTTCCCGCCTGGTGTCGATGAACGGTCTGGTGGAACTGGGCAAGTCGCTTCTGAAGCTCGTGCTGATCGGTGGCGCGCTGGTGTGGTTCCTGCGGCGCTCCACCCAGGAGATGTACACCGCCGGCACCGGCCCGGTGGCGAACGGTATCGCCCAGGCACTGGGGATCCTCGGCCACGCCTCGCTCGTCTTCGCCTGCGCCCTCGGTGCCATCGCCCTCGTCGATGCGCCGTGGCAGAAGTTCAGCTTCACCAAGAAGATGAAGATGACCAAGCAGGAAGTGAAGGACGAGCACAAGGAAAACGAGGGCAGTCCGGAACTGAAGTCGAAAATCCGTCAGATGCAGCACCAGATGTCGCGGCGGCGGATGATGGAAGACGTTCCCACGGCGGACGTCATCGTGACGAACCCCACCCATTTCGCGGTGGCCCTGAAATACGACGAAGACCGCATGGGCGCGCCGCGCGTGGTGGCCAAGGGCGCGGACGTGATCGCCCAGCAGATCCGCGACGTGGCGGGGGCCGCGAAAGTTCCCGTGGTCGAAGCGCCTCCGTTGGCACGAGCCTTGTATCACACGACGGAAATCGGACGCGAAATCCCCTCGGCGCTCTACATCGCCGTGGCCCAGATCCTGGCCTACGTGTTCCGGCTGAAGCAGGCGATCGCCATGGGCGACCTCCCGCCCGATCTCCCGACGCAGGACATCGACCCTGATCTCATGGGTCCCTACCGCATGGACAACTGACGATGGCAGCCAGCACCACCCTCATGGGCACCTTCCGCCAGATCGGCCGCCGCGGCATCGCGGCGCCGGTGGCGATGCTGATCATGCTCGGCATGATGATGCTGCCCTTGCCGCCGTTCGTGCTCGACCTGCTGTTCACCTTCAACATCGCGCTGTCGCTGGTGATCCTGCTGGCCACGATGTACGTGATGCGGCCCCTGGAACTCGCCTCGTTCCCGACCGTGGTGCTGTTCGCCACGCTGCTTCGCCTGGCGCTGAACATCGCGTCCACCCGCGTGGTGCTGCTGCACGGCCACAACGGCCCGGGCGCGGCCGGCAAGGTGATCGAGGCCTTCGGCGAATTCGTGATCGGCGGCAACTTCGCCGTGGGCTTCGTCGTGTTCGCCATCCTCACCATCATCAATTTCGTGGTGGTGACCAAGGGTGCCACCCGCGTGTCGGAAGTGACGGCCCGCTTCACCCTGGACGCCATGCCCGGCAAGCAGATGGCCATCGACGCCGACCTCAACGCCGGCCTGTTGACGCAGGAACAGGCCCGCGAGCGGCGCCAGGAAGTGCGCGAGGAAGCGGATTTCTACGGCTCGATGGACGGTGCGTCCAAATTCGTGCGCGGCGATGCCACCGCCGGCATGCTCATCCTCGCCATCAACATCATCGGCGGCTTCTTCATCGGCATGCTGCAGCATGGGCTGTCGGCCGCGGAGGCCGCGCGCACGTACACGCTGCTCACCATCGGCGACGGTCTCGTTGCCCAGGTGCCGGGCCTCATGCTCTCCATCGCCACCGCGGTCATCGTCACGCGCGTGTCGAAGTCGCAGGAGATGGGCAAGCACGTGATGGGACAGCTCTTCGGCCAGCCCAAGGCGCTGGCCGTGGCGGCCGCCGTCCTCGGCACGATGGGCCTGATCCCCGGCATGCCGAACCTGCCGTTCCTCCTCCTGGCCGCCATTGCCGGCTTCGCCGCGTGGAAGCTGCACCAGAACCAGATGGCCGCCGCGGCCGGCGTCGCTGCCGGTACCGGTGCGCCGGGCACGGAACTGGCGCTGGAATCCGCGCCGCCGGCCGAGCGCCTGGAGCTCTCCTGGGAGGACGTGGCGCAGGTGGACACCATCGGCCTGGAAGTCGGCTACCGCCTCATTCCGCTGGTGGACAAGGCGCAGGGCGGCGAGCTCATGGCCCGCATCAAGTCCGTGCGCCGCAAGCTGTCGCAGGAACTGGGCTTCCTGGTGCCTTCGGTGCACATCCGCGACAACCTCGACCTGGCTCCGCACGGCTATCGCATCTCGCTGATGGGCGTGCCCATGGGTGAGGCCGAGATCCACACCGAGCGCATGCTCGCGATCGATCCAGGCCGCGTGCACGGCACGATCAACGGCATCGCCACCCGCGATCCGGCCTTCGGGCTCGACGCGGTATGGATCGAGCCAGGCCTGCGCGAGCACGCGCAGACGCTGGGCTACACCGTGGTCGATCCGGCCACCGTGATCGCCACGCACCTTTCGCACATCCTGCAGAACCACGCGCACGAACTCATCGGCCACCAGGACGTGCAGCAGCTGCTCGACCGGCTGGCCCAGCAGACGCCGAAGCTCGTGGAAGACCTGGTGCCCAAGCGCCTGTCGCTGGGTGTCGTGGTCAAGGTGTTGCAGAACCTCCTGGCCGAACGCGTGCCCATCCGCAACTTCCGCGGCATCGTGGAATCGCTGGCCGAGCATGCGGGACAGAGCCAGGACCCGGGCGTCCTCGCCGCCGCGGTGCGCGTCACTCTCGGACGACAGATCGTGCAGGAAATCGCCGGTCTCGGTACGGAAGTGCCCGTCATTACTTTGGCGCCGGAACTCGAGCAGATCCTCCTGCAGTCGCTGCAAGGCGGTGGCCCCGCCGGCGCGGCGGTGGAACCGGGCCTGGCCGATCGCCTGCAGCAGAGCGTGGCGGACGCGGCGCGTCGCCAGGAAGCAGCTGGCGAACCGGCCGTGTTGCTGGTGTCGCCGGCGCTTCGTCCGTGGCTTTCACGCTTCACACGGCATGTGGCCCAAAACCTGCATGTACTTGCGTACAACGAGGTTCCGGACAACCGACGCGTCAAGCTGGTGACGGCCCTCGGACGGTAAGCAAAGAGACGACGCGCGATTGGGCGCGAACCAAAAACAGGCAAGCGGCGTTCCGGGATGAGGACGCCAGGATGAGGGAAGGATAGAAACGATGAAAATCAAGCGATTCGTTGCGCCGGACATGCGCCAGGCCATGCGCCAGGTAAGGGACGAGCAGGGTCCGGACGCCGTGATCCTCTCCACCCGCCGGCTGGACGACGGCATCGAGATCATCGCCGCGCTCGATTACGACGAGGCTCTGGTGCGTGAAGCAGGTTTCGGCTTCGACCAGCCCAAGCGCGAAGAACCGCCGATGCGCGCCGTCCTCGACGAGGCCGGGCGTGCCGCGCGCATCGACCAGGCTCGTGCCGCGACGGCCGCCGCCGTCGAGCGCGCTGCGAAGTCGGGTGCCCCTGCCAACGGCAACGCGCCGCAGCGACAGTCGAGCGCGGCGCTGGCCGCCAGCGTCGCCGACGTGGTGCGTGCCGCCACCGTGGTGCCGAACAACGACGCCGCCGTGAACGGCGTGCGCGCCGAAATCAACAACCTGCGCGAGATGCTCGAGGTGCAGCTCTCCACGCTCGCGTGGAACCAGATGGATCGCGAGCAGCCGCTGCGTGCCCGCGTACTGCGCGAGATGACCCGCCTCGGCATCGACGGCGACGTGGCCCGCGCGCTCTGCGCCGAGCTGCCGCCCGGCATGACCCCCGACCAGGCGCGTTACCTGCCGCTGGGCCTGCTCTCGCGCAACATCCGCACGAGCGGCCGCAACTTCGACACGGTGGGTGGCGGCGTCACGGCGCTTGTCGGCACCACCGGCGTCGGCAAGACCACCACGATCGCCAAGCTCGCCGCGCGCGCCGTGCTGCGCCATGGCGCATCGAACGTTGCGCTGATCAGCGCCGACCAGTACCGCATCGGCGCCGGTGCCCAGCTCGAACATTACGGCCGCCTGCTTGGCGTGCGCGTGTTCAATGCCCACGACGCCACCAGCCTGCGCAACGTGCTGCTCCAGTTGCGCGGCCGGCACACCGTGCTCGTTGATACCGCCGGCCTGGCCGGCAACGATCCCAAGCTGCAGCAGCAATTCGAAACCCTGCGCGCTACGTCCGACGTGCGCGTATGCCTTGTGCTGGCGGCCAATGCGCAGGCGCAGGCCATCGACAGTGCCATTCGCGCCTACGCGCCGCTGGCACCGCAGAGCGCCATCCTCACCAAGCTCGACGAGGCGCCGTTGATTGGTGGTGCACTCTCGGCCCTGATCCGCCACAGCATGCCGCTGGACTACACGACGGACGGGCAGCGCGTGCCCGAGGACATCGCCTCGGCGGACGCGCGCAAGCTGGTCTGTTTCGCGGCCCAGCTGCTGAAGCAGCACAACGAAGAACCCGACGACGCCTTGCTGGCCGAACGTTTCGGCACGGCGACCGCCGCACTGGCCTGACGGCCCCACGGAACACAGACAGAACACATACGGGCAGTGACTTCCTTCATGAGCACACACGTCGATTCCACCCAGGCCGCCGGCCTCAACTGGCTCGCCGACCGTCGTCCCACCCGCAGCATCGCGATCGCGGGCGGCAAGGGCGGCGTCGGCAAGACCACGGTGGCGGTCAACCTCGGCATGGCGCTCGCGATGGGTGGCCGTGACGTCCTCCTCCTGGACGCGGACCTCGCCATGGCGAACATCGACGTCCTGCTCGGCCTGCAGCCCACGCGCCACCTGGGCCACATGCTGGAAGGCGACTGCCGCATCGAGGATCTGATCCTCGAAGCCGCTCACGGCCTGAAGGTGATCCCGGCCACGTCCGGCACGCGGCGCATGGCGCAGCTGCCGAACATCGAGCACGCCGCGGTCATCCGGGCGTTCGACGAATACCCGCTGGCTCCGGAGTACCTGATCGTCGATACCGCCGCCGGCATCTCCGACAGCGTGTCGATGTTCGCGGCGGCCTCGGACGAGGTGGTGGTGGTGGTCTGCGACGAACCCGCGTCGCTCACCGACGCCTACGCGCTGATCAAGGTCATGAGCCGCGAGTTCGACGTCAACCGCTTCCGCATCGTGGCGAACATGGTCCGCCACGCCCAGGAGGGCCGCCAGCTGTTCGAGAAGCTGTCCCGGGTGACCAATCGCTTCCTCGACGTGTCCCTGGATTTCATGGGCATGGTTCCGCACGACGAATACCTGCGCCAGGCCATCCGCCGCCAGTCGGCCGTGGTCGACGCATGGCCGAGCAGCCGGTCCGCGGTCGGATTCAAGAATCTGGCCAGGTCGGTCGATACATGGGGTGAACCCGAACCCCGGGCACAGGGTCGCATCGGCTTTTTCGCCGAGCGGTCCCACTTGGGAGGAGGGCTGCCACTGTGAGCGTCGCGACCGAATATCTGGAAATCACGCGTATCCCGGCGGATCAACTGGTAAAGACCCACGCGCCGCTGGTGCGCCGTATCGCCTATCACCTGATGGGCAGGCTGCCGCCAAGCGTGGATGCGAACGACCTCATGCAGGCCGGAATGATCGGACTGCTCGAGGCCGCAAGAAATTACTCGCCGACTCGCGCGGCCAGCTTCGAAACCTATGCGGGTATCCGCATACGTGGCGCCATGCTGGACGAACTGCGCAAGACGGACTGGACCCCGCGCTCCGTCCACCGGAAGTTGCGCGAGGTGGCGGAGGTGACGCGGCAGATCGAAAACGAGACGGGTGGCGACGCCGAAGACGCCGAGGTGATGAAGCGGCTGGGCATCGACGCCATGGAATACAACCAGATCCTGGCGGACGCGGCGAGCGCGCGGTTGTTGAGCCTGACGGCGCCGGAAGGCGACGAGGGCGCGGCGATCGACGTAGCCGATCCGGACGCGACGGGTCCGGAAGGCATGTTCGAGCAGGAAGGCCTGCGGGACGCCCTGGCGCAGTCGATCGACGGGCTGCCCGAGCGCGAAAAGCTGGTCATGTCGCTGTACTACGATGAAGAACTCAACCTGAAGGAAATCGGTGCGGTGCTGGGTGTGAGCGAGTCGCGGGTGTGCCAGATCCACGGCCAGGCCCTCATTCGCCTCCGTGCACGCATGTCGGGTTGGAAAGACAAGCATTGACGAACGCGCAGTAGCAAGGCGGAGATAAGTTTTGGACAAGAACATGAAGATCCTCGTGGTGGACGATTTCTCCACCATGCGACGCATCGTCAGGAACCTCCTGGTGGAACTGGGTTTCACCAACACCCTGATCCAGGAGGCCGAGGACGGCAACGCCGCATTGGCACTGCTGCGCGCGCAGCCGATCGACCTCGTGGTCACGGACTGGAACATGCCGAACATGACCGGCATCGACCTGCTCCGCGCCATTCGCGCCGACGCGGCCCTGAAGTCGCTGCCGGTGCTGATGGTCACCGCGGAAAACAACCGCGACCAGATCATCGCCGCCGCGCAGAGCGGCGTGAACGGCTATGTCGTCAAGCCGTTCACCGCGGTCACGCTGAAGGAAAAACTCGACAAGATCTTCGAACGACTCGCTGCGGCCGCGGGCTAAGGAACGACGATGAACACCATGCTTTCCACCGGCCACGACGTGGCACCCGAACTGCGCGAGCTGCTTGGCGCCGACGATCCGGCCGCCTTCGAGCAAGCGCTGGACAACCTCCTGCGCACGCGCGAACAACACCTGTTCCTGGCGCTCGGCCACCTCGCGCGCGACCTGCACGAGTCGGCCCGCCGCCTCGCGGCCGACATTTCCCACGACGGCGTGCCGGGCAACATGAGCGATGCGCGCAAGCACCTGCGCGACGTGCTTGAAATGAGTTCGCAGGCGGCCCATCGCACACTCGACTTCAGCGAAAAGCTGCGTCCTCAGGCCCAGGCGCTCGCCCGCCAGGCCGATGAAGTGCTGGTGCTCGACCAGGCCGATCCGGCCTTCGCCACCAATGCCACGGCGCTCGCCGTGCGCGTGGGCGACTTCGCGCAAAGCTGCGACATCGGCTTCGGCGAGATGGTCGAAGCCCAGTCGTGGCAAGACCTCTCCGGCCAGCGCGTGGCCCAGGTGGAGGCCTTCATGGCCAAGGTCGAGTCCTCGCTGGTGGAACTCGTGCGCCTCACCGGCTCGCTCGCGGGCGGGTCGGCGCCGGCCGCCGACAAGGTCAGCCAGGACGAAGTGGATCGCCTCCTCAGCGAATTCGGCTTCTGAGCGCCCTATGAGCGTGGAGCTGGACAACGAGCTGCTCAACGTCTTCCTGATCGAGGCGCGGGAACTGCTCGAGAGCCTGGGCGAGCAGCTCGTGGACCTCGAGTCTTCGCCGGAAGACGCCGAACTGCTGAACGCGGTATTCCGCGCGTTCCACACCGTGAAGGGCGGTGCGGGCTTCCTCGGCCTCAATCCGATGGTGGAGCTCTGCCACCGCGCCGAGGATCTCCTGAACGAGGCGCGCAACGGAGCCATCGTGCTCAACGCGGGCTTCATGGACGCCTTGCTGGAGTCGCTCGACCTTCTCAACGACATGATGCGTGCCGCCGACGGCGGCATGCCGATCGATGCCGCGCCGCGTTCGCTGCTCGATCGCCTGCTCATTCCGGGCCGCGCCGTATCGGCGCCTCCGGTGGCGCTCACCGCACCGGTGGCCGCGCCCGCCGCCGGCACCGTGCCGTCGCGCCCGTACGATCCCATCGAAGACGAATTCGAGGCGATGCTCGACGCCGCGCGCAGTGAGCGCGAGCCCGCGCCTGCTTCGTCGGGCACCATTTCCGACGACGAGTTCGAGGCGCTGCTCGATTCCCTCTACGGTACCGGGGCACCCGGGGCCGAGCCGGATGCATCCGAGACCATGGCGCCGGTCGTGGCTGCCACGCCGGCACCGGTCGCGGCAGACCCCAACGGCATCAGCGACGACGAGTTCGAAGCGCTGCTCGACAGCCTGCACGGCACCGCCGCGCCGGGTGCGGCCGCCGTCGCCGCCACGGCGGAAGCGGCCGTCGCCGCGCCGCCTCCGGTGGCTCCGGCTCCGCAGGCGGCTCCCGCGCCTAAGGCCGCGCCCGCTCCGGCGACCGAGAAACGGCAGGCCTCTACGGCCGACACCACCGTTCGCGTCGACACCCATCGCCTCGACGGTCTCGTCGATGCGGCAGGCGAGCTCGTGCTGGTGCGCAACCGCCTCACCAGCCTCGCGCCGCGCGGCACCAACGATCCGATGGAACGTGCCATCGGCGAACTCGAACGCGTCGCCGAAGACTTGCAGAACGCCGTGTTGCGCATGCGCATGCAGCCGGTGGGCAAGCTGTTCTCGCGGTTCCCCCGCATCGTCCGCGACCTGGCGCGGCAGCTCGGCAAGGAGATCGAGCTGGTCACGGAAGGCGAGGACACCGATATCGATCGCACCGTGGTGGAGGCTCTCGCCGATCCGCTGGTGCACCTGTTGCGCAATGCCGTGGACCACGGCATCGAAATGCCAGACGTGCGCGCCCGCGAAGGCAAGCCGCGCGGCGGCACGGTACGGCTGGCCGCTGGCCAGTTCGGCGACCGCATCGTCATCACGGTAACCGACGACGGCAAGGGCATGGATCCGGAGGTCCTGCGCCGCAAGGCCGTCGAAAAGGGCCTGATGGACGAGGAACAGGCTGCCCGTCTCGACGAGCGCGAGTGCTACGAGATCGTGTTCCGCCCGGGCTTTTCCACCGCCAGCCAGGTCTCGGATATCTCCGGCCGTGGCGTCGGCATGGACGTGGTCAAGACCAAGATCGTCGAACTCGGCGGCACGTTGTCGATCGACTCGCGCGTGGGCCACGGCAGCACGGTGCGGCTGTCCGTGCCGCTCACGCTGGCCATCCTGCGCGTGCTGATGGTGCGCGTGGGCAATCGTCTTCTTTCGCTGCCGCTGTCGAACGTGGCCGAGGTCTTCGAGCTCGTGCCCGGCCAGATCCAGGAACTGGACGGCCGCATCGTCGCGTCGCATCGCCACCGTGCGCTGCCGCTCGCCGATCTCGGCCGCTGGGCCGGTGCGGCGGGGAAGGGCGGCCACGTCGTCGTGGTGCAGATCGGCCACCAGACGCTCGGTTGCCTCGTTGACGAAGTGCTCGGGCGCGAAGACGTCATGGCCAAGCCCCTCGGTCCGTTCCTCAAGGACGTGCCGGGCGTGGCCGGCGCCACCATCACCGGCGACGGCCGCATCTCCCTCGTGCTCGACCTCGCGGGTCTTGCCGACGATGGCGACCAGGTCCTGCCCACACTGAGGATGGCTGTCTGATATGGATATCGTGAGCGTCGTCGGCACGATCCTGGCCTTCGTGGTCATCATCCTGGGCACCATCCTCAAGGGGTCGAGCCTCGACGCCTTGTGGAATCCGGCCGCGTTCATCATCGTTTTCGTCGGTACTTTCGCGGCGCTGCTCGTGCAGACACCGGGCGCGGTGCTCAAGCGCGCCTGGAGCATGCTGCCCTGGGTGTACCGCCCGCCGGATATCGAGTCCGAAGACCTCGTCAGCCGCATCGTCGGCTGGAGCGAAATTTCCCGGCGCACGGGCCTGCTGGGCCTGGAGCCCGCCATCGAGCGCGAAACCGATCCCTTCATTCGCAAGGGGTTGCAGCTGCTCGTGGACGGCACCGAACCGGACGCCATGCGCTCCGTGCTCGAAGTGGAGGTGTTCGCACGCGAACATACCGACATCGAGGCGGCCAAGGTTTTCGAGAACGCGGGTGCCTATTCACCCACCATGGGCATCATCGGCGCCGTCATGGGCCTGATGTCGGTCATGCAGAACCTGGCTGAGCCGAGCAAGCTCGGCCACGGCATCGCGGCGGCGTTCGTCGCCACCATCTACGGCATCGGCCTGGCAAACCTGCTGGCCCTGCCGATGGCCTCTCGTCTCAAGGGGCTCGCACGCCGTCGTTCGCAGATGCGCGAGATCCTCGTCGAGGGCCTGGTCTCCATCGCCCAGGGCGACAACCCGCGGCACATCGAGAGCAAGTTGCAGGGATTCCTGTCGTGAAGCGCCGTCACCAAGAGGAGCACATCAACCACGAGCGCTGGGCGATCCCCTATGGGGACCTCATCACGCTGCTGCTCGCGTTGTTCGTGGTGATGTATGCGGTGTCCGCGGTCAACGAAACCAAGTTCCGCGTGATGGCCCAGTCCATCAACGAAGCCTTCAATGGCACCGGCAAGGTGATCGAACCGATCCGCGAGGCGACGCCCGCCGCGCAGGTACCGTTGCCGAACCAGTCGCGCGCGCCCACGGCCGCACCCATCGCGAAGATCGACGTGCCGATCCCGCCGCGCAACCTGCCGCTGCCCGGACATGAAGGCGCGGCACCGGTGCGGCAGGAAAGCTCCAGCGTCAACACGGCGCCGGCGGCGAATACCTCCATCGGCAAGACGGAGGATGCGAGCCTCAGCCAGATATCCGACGAAGTGCAGCGGGCGATGAAGCCGCTGATCGACAAGAGCCTCGTAAGTGTGCGGCAGACGCGCGACTGGCTCGAGATCGAGGTGCGCACGGACATCCTGTTCCCGGTCGGCGTCGCCAGGCTGCAGGGGCCGGCGGAAGACGTGCTGCGCAAGCTCGCCGGCATCCTGGCGCCGTTCCCGAATGCGATGCGCATCGAGGGGTATACGGACAACACGCCCATCGCCACCGCCACGTTCCCCTCCAACTGGGAACTGTCGGCGGCGCGTGCGGCTACCGTCGCGCGTTTGCTTACTCTCAGTGGCGTCGATCCGCATCGCGTCGGCATCATCGGCTGGGGCGAATTCCGCCCCACCGCGAACAACGCCACGGAAGACGGGCGCAATCGCAATCGGCGGGTGCTCATCGTGGTGATGAGCGACAAGGCCGCGCCTGCACGCTTCTACAGTGACGCCGATCGCGTCGACCTCGCGGCGAAGCCGGCTGCGCCGGATGCCGCGGCGCCTGCGACCGACGGCCTCGCCGCGCCCACGGCCGGCGCGGCACGCTTCGCTCCCGCCGCGGAGGCCCACTGATGCGCGTATGGGCGGTTTCCAACCAGAAGGGCGGCGTCGGCAAGACCACGACCACGGTGGCGCTCGGCAGCCTGCTTGCCGAAGCGGGCCGGCGCACGCTGCTGGTCGACATGGACCCGCACGCCTCGTTGTCCGGCTATGTCGGCGTCGAGGGCGGTGCGCACGGCAGCGTTTACGATCTTTTCGGCGTCGGCGGCAATCCGTTGCCCGTACGCACGCTCGTGCACGCGACGCAATGGGATCGCCTCAGCGTACTGCCGGCATCGGCCGCCATGATCACGCTCGATCGCCAGCTGGGCACGCGTCCGGGCATGGGCCTGGTGCTCAGCCAGGCGCTGGCCGAACTCGCCCCCGATTTCGACCATGTGCTGCTCGACTGTCCGCCGACGCTCGGCGTGCTGATGGTCAATGCCTTGGCGGCGAGCGATCGCCTGCTGGTGCCCACGCAGACGGAAGCGCTGGCCCTCGCCGGGCTCGAGCGCATGCTGCGCAGCCTGTCGATGATCGAGCGGTCGCGCGGCAAGCCCTTGCCTCGCACGATCGTGCCGACGCTGTACGACGCGCGCACGCATGCGTCGCGTGCCTGCCTGGCGCAGCTGCGCGAGCAGTACGGCGACGACGTGAGCCAGGCGGTCATTCCCACGGACACCCAGATTCGCGAGGCAAGCGCGGCGGGCGTTCCGCTCGCTTCCTGGCCCGCCGCGCGCCGCGGCGGGCTGGCGTATCGCCAGTTGCTGGACGAACTGCTGGCGCTGCCCGCTGCGGCGGTCACGGACGCGGCGGCGTGATGCGTGCCATGCAAGACGCCGAACAGATCGTCGCGGATTACCTGGCCGAACTGCTGACACCGGCGGTCGCGCCTGCGAAGGTGCCGGCTGCGGAAGTGACCGTCGTCGCTTTCGAGCCTTGGCGCATCATGCCGACGCCGGCGCCGACGCGCGACTCGGCATGTCGTTATCTGCTGTGCGTGGCGGCAGGGGTGAAGCTGGCCGTGCCGATGGCCGACGTGACGCACGTGATACCGATGCCTCCGTTGACGTCGCCGCGTTCCAGCAATCCCATCTGCCTGGGCCGCTGGCGACATCCCAGCGGGGAAGCCCGTGTCGTGGATCTTGCCGCGATCCTCTCGCCGGACCTCAGCGGTTCCGCGGTCATGACGCTGGTGATCCTGCGCGACCGAACCTGGGCGCTGGCCTGCGTGGTGGATGAAGAACCGGTGGAACTCCTGCCGGATGCGATCCAGTGGCGCCTAGGCGCTGCGACGCGTCCGTGGCTGGCGGGCATGTCCCCCGAACCCAAGTGCGGCGTGGTCGACACCACGGCGTTGATCGAATGGCTGGAAAAGGAGCTGGGCCCATGACCCCATCCCAACACGACGGGCAGGGCGCCTGGCTCGGTTTTTCCCTGAAAGGACAGCGTTACGCGGTGTCGCTGGGCAGTGTGCGCGAAGTGATCCGCCCCGGCGACATCACCCCGGTCCCGGGCGCGCCCGAGGACGTGCTCGGCATCGTGAACCTGCGCGGGCAGATCGTACCGGTGCTCGACGGCCGCCGGCGGTTCGGACTGGACACGGCCATCGACGAGGACTCGGAGGATGCGCGCCGCGTCATCGTGTTCGACGATGGCGGCAGCATCGTGGGCATGCGCATCGACGTCATTGGCGACATGCTCACCTTCGACGCGGACGACGTTGCCCCGCCGCCTCCCGGCCGCGCCGAACGCCGCGACGACCCCGTTAGCGGCGTGATCACCCGCGACGACGGGTTCATCGCGCTGGTGGACGTACAGAAGCTCTGCCGCGCATGAAGCGGACGCGGCGGTGACGGGAGTCGCTCCCTCGGTTGGAATTGCGTTACCGTGTGCCGCGACCCAAGGGAGTTTCGCGCCATGAATGCCGCCGTCGGATACGTGTTGATCGCCCTGGCCGTCCTCAACCTGGTCGGCCTCCTCTTCCTGTTCCGCCGGCTCGGCGCGCCGACGCCCGAGGGCCGCGCGACGGAGCGGACGGCGCAGACGGAGCCGTCGACGGTACCCGCACCCGCCGAGGCCATTCCTGCCGACGCCCTCGCCAACATGCTTCGCCGCCTCGAGCACCGGCTCGGCGACATCGAAGACCAGGTGCGCCACCAGCCCACCGTCAATGCCGCGAGCGAGGCAAGCCCGACCAGCGACCGTGCCCTTGCGCTGGCTCAGCGACTCGCACGCCAAGGCGCCACGCCGCAGAACATCGCGGAAACCTGCGGCATTTCCCTGACGGAGGCGGAACTCCTGCACAGGCTGCACGCGCCGCGCTAGGCCGGCCGTTCGTGTACGCTTTGCGGCCGGCATCGAGTTAAAGCGACACCTCATGGCTCTCAAATCCACGGTCTTCAAGGCCGACCTGCAGGTCAGCGACATGGACCGGCACTACTACCAGGCGCACGCCCTGACAATCGCCCAGCATCCGTCGGAGACGGACGATCGGATGATGGTGCGGGTGCTTGCGTTCGCGTTGAACGCCGACGAAGGGCTGGTGTTCGGCAAGGGCCTGAGCTCCGACGACGAACCGGATCTCTGGCGCAAGGAGCTCACCGGCGAGGTGGATCTGTGGATCGAGATCGGTCAACCGGACGAGCAGCGCATACGCCGTGCCGCCGGCCGCGCCAAGCGGGTGATCGTCTACAGCTACAGCGGCCGCAGTGCCGAAGTCTGGTGGAAGAAGACGGCCCCCGCCGTGGCCCGGACGAAGAATGTTTCCGTCGTGGACATCGCACCCGCTACGGTCGAAGCACTGGCTGCGCTCACGCAGCGCACGATGCAGATCCAGTTCATGGTGCAGGACTGCCACGCGCAGGTGATCAGCGGCGATGCGATCGTTCCGATCGAGTTGACGACCCTGGCCTGAGCGGCGCGCGGCCGCCGTATTTATTGCGGTTCGGGCGCGGGCTCGATGCCGCGGTTTTTCGTCATGCGCGCGACCATGAGCACGATCAGCGGCATGAGCATCAGCGGAAGGTTGCTCGGGCCCGGCCACCAGGTGGCGAGGATGCCCGAGAGCAGGGCCATCGCGGGCAGGGCCAGCGCGCGGCGGCGCAGCACGGTGATGACCTCGTCGGTCACGCCTTCCTTGAGGAAGGGTGCGCGCAGGACACGTTTCACCAGGCGATATTGAAGCAGCCCCGCTACCAGCAGGGTGCCCGTATAGAACCATTCCGGTACACGGTCCGTCGGATGCGAACTCATCAAGGCCGACGAGAAAGGCATGAACGCGATGGCCATGAGCAGGAACAGGTTGGGCCATACGACGCCCGGATCGTAATGGCGGACCAGCCCGAAGACGCGATGATGGGCGGCCCAGAGCGCACCCACCACTATGAAGCTGAGGATGAAGCCCACGAAATGGGGCGTCAGCTGGAGGAGCGCCAGTAACCAGGCCTCGTTGCTGTTGTCCGCGGGATGCGGCACGTGGATTTCGATCACCAGCAAGGTGATCGCGATGGCGAATACGGCGTCGGAAAAAAACGTCAGCCGTTCGAGTTGCTGGTCCTGCCCCTGCGACATGCCCTTACACCTCCCCTGAAGGTTGCCGTCGATCATCGCTCCAAGCGGTAATTGAGGCTAGCCCTGCTGAAGTCCGTGGCGTTCTGCGCCTCGAAATTCCACCGGCGGCTGAAGAGGTAGCGGAGGGTGATGACCTGGCCGGGATCGAAGAGACCGACGCCGTAGCTCAGGTACAGGCGGGGGGACAGGTACTTGCCCACGGTGAAGGCCGAGGTGCCGCCCAGTGCGTCGTTGTTGCTGACGCCGATATCGTCTATGCCGATCTTCGAGCCCACGCTCTTCGCCAGCAGGTCGCCCGCGGCGGAACCTAGCGCCTGCGCGGCAGCTCCGACCATGTTGCCTTCGCCACCCTTCACCTGTGACAACGGCTTGCCGGTGACGAGGTAGGAGAGGGCGTCGGACTGTTCCATCACCGGGTTGGAGAACACGGTGAGGATGGGCCGACGCGCCGTGCCTGACACGTAGAGGCCCACCTTCTGGCCTTCGTCGATGGTGGCGTTCGGGTTGAGCGTGCGCGCCGCGCGGATGTTGAGGCCGGGGTTGTCGATGGGCGTGCTGGCGAAGAGCAACTGGCCCTGCTCGATGCGCAGGTCCTGTCCGTAGGCCTTGTAGGTTCCGTCGACGCCGATCTGGCCCTGGCCCGTGGTGGCGCGGCCGGGACGCTCGCGCACGTCGAGCTGGCCGGTAATGCGGCCGTCGATGCCGAAGCCCACGAGGTGGACCTTGTGCCCGAGGTCGACACGGATGTCGGCACTGATCGGCGCGGATTCCTCGGCGGCTTCGCGCTGCTTGTCGTCGACCACGACGACATCGGGCGAGGCCTTGGTGGCACCCGCGCCCGGTAGCCGTTCGACGTCGACGTCGGCCATGTCGATGTCGACCTTGCCGCCGATGTTCATGCCCTTGGCATCCTGGACGATGGTCAGGTTCGGGGAGATCACGGCCTTGGCGGCGGGGATGTCCACCGCGGTGAACTTCGAACCTTCGATGCCCAGGCGCATCTGGGCTCCCTTGCCGAGAGCCGCATGCCCCTTGATCGACAACGCGCCTTCGCCGGAACGAACGGTGCCGTCGACCGCGTAATTTTTCGCGTCCGTGGTGTCGATGCTGATCCGGCCGTCTTTCAGCTTGAGGCCGGCGCTCGGTACTTCCGCCGCGAAACCGCCGACGATGGCCTGGCCGGTGACGGCGGGCGCGGCCACCGTGCCGCCGAGATTGAAATTGGCGTCGAGCGCTCCCTTCACTTCGGCCAGTTCGGCGGTGAAAAGCTCGATGACGGAGAGATTCTTGAGGTGCACGGACACGTTGCCGCCCAGCGCCTGCTGCGCCCCGCTGACCGATACGTTGCCGTCCAGCGTGCCGCCGTCGTTGAGGGACGCACGGAGCGTCACGCGCTGGTTCCCCGGCGAAAGCTGCGCATTGGCAGACAGGTTGTCGTAGACGACCAGCGGGCGGTCCATGCGATCGGCGTAGGCCACCGATCCATGCGCCGAGGTGATGTTGGCCTGTCCGGACAATGCGCCCGCTGCCGTGCGCCGCACATTGCCGTCGCCCTCGATGATGCCTTCGGCGCGCATGGGACTGTTCGACGCCTCGGCGACCGTCATCAGCAGGGCGAGCGGAACGCGGCGCAGCCGGTAGCTGGCATCGAGGTTGCCGGCTTTGTCCTGCTTGGCGGCCACGCAGAGCACCGGGTCGCCAGCCGTGAGGCACAGGTCGCCGACGCTCACCGCGCCGTCGTTCCACGCCAGCTGGGACGGGTTCTGCAACCGCCAGGGCGGTATGCCCTGGTAGTCGATGTCGAGCGCGGAAAGGGTGCCATTCCACGCGCCGTTCTTCATCGAACCGGCAAGGCGCAGGTCGGCCGAAAGGGGACGCCCCTTCGCGTCCACGCTCAACTGGTGGCGCTGCTGGTCGCCGCTTGCCGCGACTACGACGCGGTCGAACACGAGCCCGCCGCTGACGAATTGGGTGCCTATGACGTTGAGCTTGCCGCCTGGCGCGCTGATGTCGGGAATGTCGGCATCGACGGTGAGCGTGTCGATCTTCTGGTCGGCATAGACGATGGCGTTGCCGCGCAGGTTCGCCTTCACCGCGAGCTTCGGCAGGTTGCCCTTGGCCGAGATGTCGCCGACGACGCGACCTCCCGCATCGGGAAGCCAGTCGCCCAGCGAGGCGATGGCCAGCTTCAGCGTGGCGTCGTTGGACGTGTCGCCGCGGGCATCGAGGCGGATCGTGCTGCCTCCGGAGGCGAGGTCGAGTTGGCCGTTGATCACCTCGTGCGGCTTCAGCGTGAGCTTGCCGCTGCCGCGCACGGGACGCTTGCGCAGGTTGCCGTCGAGCTTCCGCAGGTCGAGCGTGCCGAGAGGCTCGTCGTGCTCCATGTGTCCTTCGGTGGCCAGGTCGATGTCCAGTGCGCCGGACCAGTCGGCCAGCAACTGCCCGGGGTCGAATCGCTCGCCCTTGACGTCCAGTTTCCAAGCCAGCGCGGGCCGCAGCGTCAGCGTGCCGTTAGCGGCGAGGTTGCCCTTGGGCTGCTTCAATTGCACGTTGTGCAGGGTGATGAGGTCGGGCTTTCCGTCGACGTCGAGGGCGAACTTGCCGATCTGCCCCGGGGGGCCGATGTCGACGTCGCCTTCGGCGTGGTAGGCCTCCGCGCTGCCCTTGAACGCGAGTTGCCCGGTACTGGCCAGATCCTGCCCCGCGACGTTCGCAGGCACCAGGACATCCTTCCAGGCGAGGGCCAGGTCCGCGGACACCGGTTGCGAGGCGACATCCACCGTGCCCTTAGCGGTGAGCGATCCCTTCACCTGCGGTGAGCCCACGGTCAGTTCGCGCAGCGTGAGGCGCTTGTATTCATGATCGAAGGCGGCATCGATCGGTGCGAGCCGCACGCGGTAATCGTTGAGATCCACGTCGCCGGTGAGGTTGGCACCGTAACGGTCGCCGGTGCCCTGCAAGGCGAGGCCGAGCGATTCGAGCGTGCCTTCGCCCAACAGGGGCGTGGGATCGAAGCGCGGTGCGTCGATCTTCGCGCTCCAAGCGTAGTCGCCACTCTGCACGAGGTTCGCGTCGACCTGTGCGACGAACGGCAGGGCGAGCCTGACGATCGCATGGGCCTCGGTACCGTCGCTATGAGCTTCGACGTCGCCCGCGTAGTCGATATCATCGACCTTCCAGCGGAATGCGGCCTTGCCGTCGCCCCGATAGCCCTTGCCCAGGGCGAGCGTGCCGCCGAGGTCGGCCTGTCCGTCCGGTGCGCGCAGCGCCAGCGATTTCACCACGATACCGTCGCCGGTCCAGGAGCCGGCGAGGTCGAGGGAATGGGATTCGAACAGCGGCTTGCCTTCCTGCGTGACGCGCACGCGGCCGACCTTGACCTTGTCGAGCACGATGTCGAGCGGTGGCTTCAGCGTGAACGGATCCGACGGTTGCGTCTGCGGTTCGGAAGGGCCGAGCGCCACGTCGATGCCGTCGGCGGAAAGGTCGTAGACGTGCGCGCGCTTGCGCAGCAACGAGGCGAACGAGAAATCGATGTGTGCCGTGGCGACGCGGATGTCCATGCCCTTGCCGTCGCGATACCTGACGCCGCCCAGGTCGAGCGGCCCCGCGAGCTTGCCTTCCGCCCTGGCCACGGTGATCGCGTTGTCCGTGAAGGCCTGTGCGCGCGCCAGCGCGAAACGCAGCCCCGATGCCGTACCCAGCAGCCATCCGAGGAAGAGCAGGACGACGAGCAGCAGGGCGACCAGTGTCGCGCCGACGCGGATCGTCCATTTCATGCCGGTACTGCTCATAGGTCGGGCCCGATGACGACATGCAGGTGGATGCCGTGCTCGTTCTTGTCGCCGACGGGCACCGCCACGTCGAAACGAATCATGCCCACCGGCGAAAGCCAGCGTACGCCGAGGCCAGCACCCACGCGAGGGCTGTAATCCGTGCCGGTGAACGCGTTGCCGGCATCGACGAAGGCGGCCATGCCCCAGTTGCGCGTGAAGTAATGCTCGACCTCGGTACTGCCGACAAGGAGCCCTTCGCCACCGATCACACGGTCATAGACATTGCGCGGCCCGATGCTCTCGAAATCGTAGCCGCGCACGGAGCGATCGCCGCCCGCGAAGAAGCGCAGCTGCGGCGGCAAGGCGCTGAAGTTGCTTGTCCAGATCTTGCCTGCGCTGCCGCGCAGGATCAGGCGATTGTTGCCCCAGAACGAGCGGATCCATTTCACGTCGCCGATCAGCTGCGAGAAGCTGGCGTCGGAAAGGAGGGGACCCGCGGTGCTGCGGGCAGTGAGGGTCAGCGACCAGCCCTTGCGTACGAAGGTGGGGTTGTCGCCGCTTTTGCGCGCCAGGGTGATTTCGGGATAGAGCAGCGTACTCCGCCCGCGCTCGAGGCCTTCCACGTTGTCGCCTTCGCCGCCGCGCTTTCCCACGGTGAAGGTGCCGGACAGGGCGTTGATGCCGATGGTGCGTTGCCAGCCGTGCCACAGCCGGGTTTCGTTGGCGACGAGCTGCAAGGTGCGTGATTTCGACGTGACCGTGTTGGCATCGCGGAAATTGGCGCCGAAGTTGAAACTGCGCTGGTTCGGGCCAGGCATGGGGATCTGGTAGAGCGTGGAAAGCGTTTTCAGGCGCTGCGCCAGCACCAGTTCGTTTTTCCACTTGTGCCCGCGGTCGTTGATCCAGCGCTTCTCGATACCGCCGCGCAGGCCCGCGCCGGTATCGGTGCCGAAGAAGGGGCCGCCGGTGTAGATCGTGCGCTTCGCCGGGGCGAGTTCCACGTCGATGTCGATCGTGCCGTCCTTCGCCTTGTCGGTATCCGGAATGACGTTGACCACGGCGAAGTAATCGGCGCCGTTCAATGCCTGCTGCAACTCGAGCAACTGATTCTGAGAGAAATAATCGCCGCTCTTGAACGGCACGTAGCGGTCGAGGAAGCCGTCGCGGAATTGGGAGTTCTTGAAGCGGACATGCCCGTAGCGGTAGCGCTGCCCGGCTTCCCATTTCAGCTTCACGGCCGCGCTGTGTTCCGCGCGGTTCACTTCAACGGTGTGTGTCACCAGCCGTGCGTCGAGGAATCCCGTGGCGGTGAGGGCACCGCTGACCGCATCGCGCGCGCCGTCGTAGGCGCCGTCGTTCATCGGCTTGTCTTTCAGGTTTTCCACGCCGCGCATCGTGCGGCGTACGGCCGGCACCTTGGCCGCGTCGCCGGTTACCTCGATCTGCACCGACGTCACCTGCACAGGAATGCCCGGCACGACGTGCAAGGTGACTTCCCAGTTGGTGCCGACCTGCTTCAGGTCGCCTGTGGCGGTGGCTTCGTAGTAGCCATAGGGCCGCAGCGCGGCCTGCACGTCGTCGGGCGCTTTTTCGTAAAGACGGCGAACCTGCGCGGCGGTGACGTCGCGCTGCGCGTACTGGCCGAGTTCGACGCCGGCGACGACAGCGTTGCGCAGGTTCTCGTCCACGCCGTCGACGTGGAGCACGATGCCCGCCTGGGCGATCGTGGGAAGGAGGAACCACGGCAGAAGCAGCAGTCCATGGCGTCTGGTAAGGCGCATGAGCGTCCCGTTCCGTTCGTGATCCAAGGCCGGGGGTACGGCCGCTGCGCGAGGCGATGGACAGCCTCTGTCGTCAGGTCTTGGCGTAACTTACCGCGCGCGGCGCGCGAGGTCGATACACGAATGTGAACGGTCGCCCGCGCTTGCTTGCCGATTCGGCGTGATGCGCCGCTACGCCTCAGCCCGCCTCGTCGCCGGCGCGGTGCGCGATCCAGGCGCCGACCAGCGCGGACACGTACGGAATCGACTGTGCGGCGAGGATGAACATCCACAACTCGCTCTCGACGTAGCTGGTGCCGTAGTTCAATGCCATGCCCACGATCGCGCAAAGCAGCGCGATGGCCATGAGGCCTTCCTCACGTACCGGGGCGAAGGCGGCGAAACTGCTGCCACCCATGCGCCGGCTCTTGGCCGTGACCACGAATGCCGTTTTTTCCCGGGTCAGGCCATGCAGGATGCCGCGCGCGATGGCGTGGGAAAGGCCCATGCTGGCTACCGACGCCATGATGGTGTCGTACCAGCTGCACGGAACCCGCGCACGGTAGAGCACGATGCCGAAGATGGCCTTCGCGAAGAAGAAGCCGATGACGGGAATCAGGAACAGCTGCATTGGCAGGTTGAAATATTCCGGCGCGTAGATCATGCCGGCGGTCCACAGCAGGCCCATCATCGTGAAGACGAAGTGCAGGGCGTCCGCGAACCAGCTGAACCAGCCCGTGAGGAAGTGGAAGCGTTGGCCTGCCGACAGCGGCCCCTTCCGGGTCATCCAGCTCCAGCGGCCCTTGAGGATCTGCATGGCGCCGAACGCCCAACGGTAGCGCTGGCTCTTGTATGCCTTGAAGTCGGCGGGCGTCAGGCCCTTGCCCATGAGCTCGTCGACGTAAACCAGCTCATAGCCGGCATGCATCAGGCGAAGACCGAGTTCGGCATCCTCGCAGATGGTCCATTCCGACCAGCCGCCGGTGCCTTCCAGCGCCGAGCGCCGCACCATGGTCATGGTGCCGTGCTGGATGATGGCGTTGCGCTCGTTACGATGGTGCATGCCGATGCGGAAGAAGCCGTCGTACTCCCAGGCCGTCATGCGGCGGAAACGGTTCTTCTCGAAATCGCGGTGCGCCTGCGGGCACTGCACCACGGCCACCTTCGCATCGTGGAAATAGCCGGTGAGCGTGGCGAGCCAGTCCTCGCGCACCACGTAGTCGGCGTCGATGACGGCCACGACCTCGGCGCGTTCGTCCGTTGCGGTCAGGCCGAAGTTGAGCGCGCCGGCCTTGTAACCCGGCCACGGTTCCAGGTGGAAGAACCGGAATTTCGGCCCCAGCTGCTTGCAGTATTCCTCCACCGGCTTCCACACCGCCGGGTCCTTGGTGTTGTTGTCCAGCACCAGGACCTCGAAGTTCTCGTAATCGAGCGCGGCCAGGGAGTCGAGGGTGATCTGCACCATCTCGGGCGGCTCGTTGTGGCACGCCAGGTGGATCGATACGAAGGGCTGCTTCTCCACCGGATCGGGCGGCAGCATGCCGGCGTGGCGCACCCAGCTGCGCCGCCACAGCACTTCGGTGAACTCGAAGCCGTTGATCAGCAGGATGCCGAGGATGGCGATCTGCGCGGGGAACAGCAGGATCAACATCGCCCAGTCGAACGGGCCGAGGTAGAAATTGAAGGGGAGGGTGGCCGACCAGACGATCAGGCCGCAGGCCAGCTGGATCAGCGCCATGAAGAACAGGCGCCCCATCAGCTTGAAGCGGCTGAAGCGGATACCGAACCACAGCATGGGGAAGAAGGCGAGGATGGAAGCGGCGAACGCCTTCCACGGCCAGCCCACGTCCTCGGTGACCGGACCGGTGAACGGGAACTTCAACTGGCGGTCGGCGTTGAACATGCCCCAGTAGGCGCCGGTGCGGCCTTCGCCCAGGTTTTCCTTCCACGGCTGGTCGATGGCTTCGAGGACGTAGTAGTCGTCGATGCCGTTGGCCTTGGCCCGGTTGAAGAACGTGCGCAGGAAGATCGCCTCGTTGGAGACGCTGGGATAGGCGTACTTGTAGCGGTCGCCGTTCGACGGCCAGCCGATCTCGCCGATGGCGACGTGCATGCCCGGGAACTGCGCGCGCAGCGCCTTGTAGCTCTCGATGGAGTCGTTGACGCCGGCGCGGGCCTCGATGCCGTTCCAGTACGGGAACAGATGCACCGTGATGAAGTCGACGTGGTCGGCCAGTTCCGGGTTCTGCAACCAGATGTGGAACGGTTCGGCGATGGACACCGGCTGGTGCACGGCCGCGCGCACCCGGTCGAGGTAGGCCATCATCTGCTCGGGCTTCAGGTCGCCGCGGAAGAGCACTTCGTTGCCGACGATCACGCGGCTGATGGTTTTCGGGTAGCGATGGGCCTGGGCGATGAGGGCCGCGATCTCGCGCTCGTTGTTTTCCAGCCGTGCGTCGATGAGGGCGCCGGCCATCACATCGAGGCCTTCCTTGTCGGCCAGGCGGATGACCTGGGGGTTTTCCAGGATGGAATAGGTGCGGATGCGGGGCGAGTAGCGCTTGATGAGGCGCAGATCGCTGTCGATCTCGGGATCGGTGGAAACGTCGCCCTTGATCGGGTTCTGGTAGCGCTGGTACGCGGTGAACGCGAAGCCCGACACCGGGCCGTGCCAGTCGTCAGGGCCGTTGGGCAGGTTTGCGACGAGCCAGAGCCCGAAATTCAGGGCCGCCACGAGGATCGCGAGGATCAGCGCGGCGAGGATCGGATGGCTTCGTTCGGTCGTGGCGGCAGCGCTCAAAACAGTCCCCGGACCGATCGGCCCCCGAGTGGTATCGATGAGGTAACCCGGGGAGCTTAACGAACGGGACGTTACTGCTCAACGCAAACGATACAGGCCGGTCAGGCTGAACTCAGCGTGGAGGGAGGGTCACTCCCTGTGGGAGCCGCTTCAGCGGCGATGGATACTTGCCGCGAGCTTGCCCGCTGCCGCGGGATCGCCGGCATAGCCGGCTCCCACAGGAAGCCCTTATTTCAACAACGAACGCAGCATCCAGGCCGTCTTTTCGTGGTCCTTCAGCCGGCCCGTGACCATGTCGGCAGTGCCCTCGTCGCCCACGGCCTCGGCGGCCTTGATGGTGTCGCGGGAGGTGGCGGCGGCGATTTCATGGCCCTCGACGAGCTGCGCGACCATGTCCTTCCACTCCGGCACGCCGGCCTCTTCCTTGATCGAGGTGAGCTTGGCGAACTGGCTGTAGGAACCCGGGGCGAAGACGTCCAGGATACGGATGCGCTCGGCCACTTCGTCGGCGGCGAGCCACAGGGCGTTGTACTGGGTCTCGAACATGGCGTGCAGGCTGTTGAACTGCGGGCCGGTGACGTTCCAGTGGAAATTGTGCGTTTTCAGGTACAGGGAGTAGGTGTCCGCAAGGAGGCGGGCGAGCTGCTTGGCGACGGCTTCCCTGTCTTTCTTGGCGATGCCGATGTCAATGGCCATGGGATGTCTCCTGTTTTCGATCTCGGAATGAAATTCTAACGTTGCGTAGGACCGGCGTGAAATGAAACGTTTCGATGCCGTCGATAGGCACACGCTATTATTGGGGTCCCCATGAGTACCTCCACAAGCCCCTCGCGGCCCGCCGCTTCCGATCCGCGCCTTCGCGAACTGCGCGACGCGCTGGCGCAGGTCGCCAGCCGCGACTTCGGCCGTCTCCTTGGCCGTTGGCGCACGCTGTCGCGCAAGCCGGATGCCGCCAAGCTCGCGGCCCTGGCCACCGACATCGCCGCGTCGGCGGCCCGGCGCGCCGCGCGTGCTGCCGCCAAGCCGGCCGTCGCCGTCGATGCCTCGTTGCCCATCGCGGCGCGGGCGGACGACATCGTGAAGCTCATCCGGGAACACCAGGTGGTGGTGATCGCCGGCGAAACCGGCTCCGGCAAGACCACGCAGTTGCCCAAGCTCTGCCTGGCGGCGGGACGTGGCGAGGCGGGCATGATCGGCTGCACGCAGCCGCGCCGCCTCGCGGCGCGCTCGGTCGCCGCCCGCGTGGCCGAGGAACTCGGCACACCCCTGGGCGAGAAGGTGGGCTTCCAGGTGCGCTTCACCGAGAAAGTCTCGGACCAGGCCCTGGTGAAGTTCATGACCGACGGCATCCTGCTCGCCGAGACCCAATCGGATCCCTGGCTCTCGTCCTACGACACGATCATCATCGACGAGGCGCACGAGCGCAGCCTCAACATCGATTTCCTCCTGGGTTACCTGAAGCGCCTTACGGCGCGGCGGCCGGAGCTGAAGATCGTGGTCACCTCGGCCACCATCGACACCGAGCGTTTCGCCGAGCATTTCGGCGGGGCGCCCGTGGTCACCGTCGAAGGCCGGACCTACCCGGTCGAAGTGCGCTATCGCCCGCCCGGCGAGCGCGTCGAGGGCAACGTCGCGCAGCAGGTGGCGGACACCATGGACGAGATCACGCGTGAAGACCCGCGCGGCGACGTGCTGGTCTTCCTGCCCGGCGAACGCGAGATCCGCGATGCGCACCTGCTGCTTTCGCGGCGGCAGTACCGCGAGACGGAGGTGCTGGCGCTCTACGCACGCCTGTCGGCGAGCGAACAGGACCGCGTTTTCCGTCCCGGCCCGAAACGGCGCATCGTGCTCGCCACCAACGTGGCGGAAACCTCGCTCACCGTGCCGCGCATCCGCTACGTCGTCGATTCCGGCACGGCGCGCGTGAAGCGTTACAGCCAGCGCGGCCAGCTCGAGCGCCTGCATATCGAGCCGATCTCCCAGGCCGCGGCCAACCAGCGAAAGGGCCGTTGCGGCCGCGTGGGGCCGGGTATCTGCTATCGGCTCTACGAGGAATCCGATTTCGCGTTGCGCCCGGAATACACGGACCCGGAGCTGCTGCGCTCGTCGCTCGCCAACGTGATCCTGCGCATGCTGGCGCTCGACCTGGGCGAGGTGGAGGACTTCCCGTTCCTCGAGGCGCCGGATCCCCGCATGATTGCCGACGGTTACCGCCGGCTCGCGGAAATCGGTGCCATCGACGACGGCCGCCGCCTCACGGAGGTCGGGCGCACCGTCGCGCGGCTGCCCATCGACGTGCAGCTGGCGCGCATGCTGGTGGAGGCGCGGCGCATCGGCAGCCTTGCGGAACTCATCACCATCGTCGCGTTCCTCAGCATCCAGGATCCGCGCGAGCGCCCGCCGGACGCCCGCGGGCAGGCCGATGCCGCGCATGCGCAGTTCGCCGATCCGAAATCCGATTTCGTGGGCGTGCTGAACCTGTGGCGCGCCTATCATTCGGCGGCGGAGGAACTCACCTCGTCGAAGCTGCGCGACTGGTGCTCACGGCATTTCCTCAGCTTCATGCGCATGCGCGAATGGCGCGAGCTGCACCGTCAGCTGGTGCTGGTGGCGCGCGACATCGGGTGGACCGACGCTACGCCGATGGACGATGCGCGTCCCGCGGCACGCCCCGCGCGCGACGGCGACGCACTCTTCGAGGCCATCCATCGCAGCCTGCTGGCGGGCCTGCCGACCCAGGTCGGGCACAAGGACGAGAAAGGCGTCTACCGGGGCACGCGCGAACGCCGTTTCCAGGTCTTCCCGGGCTCGGCGCTGGCGAAGGCTCCGCCGGCATGGCTTTTCGCCGCGCAGATCCTGGATATCGGCGGTCGCATCTGGGCCATGATGTGCGCCCGGGTCGAGCCCGCATGGATCGAGGGCCAGGCCAGTCATCTCGTTCGCGCCACGGCGCGCGACGCGCACTGGTCGCGCAAGCGGGGCACCGTGGTGGCCTACGAACAGGTCACGCTCTTCGGCCTGGTGCTGGTGGAGCGCCGCCCGGTCACCTTCCAGCGCCAGGACCCCAGGCTCGCGCACGACATCTTCGTGCGCGAGGCGCTGGCTCGGGCCGACCTGGATAGCCGCGCCGACTTCGTGCGCGCCAACGCCCGCGTGCTCGAGCAGGCGCACGATATCGAGGCCAAGCAGCGCCGTGCCGGCCTGCTCCGTTCCGACGAGGACCTCGCTGCGTTCTTCGAAGGGAAGCTTCCCGAGAGCATCGCCGACACCCGTGCCCTGGACGCGTGGTACCGCAAGGCGGCACCGGCCGAGCAGGCGGCCCTGCGCTGGACGCTGGCGGACGTGATGGACACCGGGGCGGGCCTCGATCCCAAGGCGTTTCCCGCCTCGCTCGATATCGGGCAACACCGCTACCGTCTCGAATACCGCTTCGTACCCGGCGATCCGGCCGATGGCGTCACCATCCAGGTGCCGCTGGCGTTCCTCAACGCGCTGCCCGCGGCGCGCGGCGAATGGCTGGTCGGTGGCCTGCTGGCGGACAAGGTGGCCGAACTCATTCGCACGCTGCCGAAAGCGTTGCGCCGCAACTTCGTGCCGGCGCCCGATTTCGCGCGCGCCTTCGTGGAAGCGGAGGCGCCGCGCGACCAACCCCTCGCCGCCGCGCTGGCGGCGTTCCTGAAGCGCACCACGGGCGTGGACATAGAAGCTTCGGCGTTCGCCGATGCGGAACTGCCGGCGCACCTGCTCATGCGCTACCGCGTGCACGACGAGAACGGCCGCACGGTGGCGGAGGGGCGCGACCTGCAGGCGATCCGCGCCCAATGGGAAGGCAAGGCGCGCGAGGCGTTTTCGCGGAAGACCGACGTGGAACTCACCCGCGAAGGCATCGTGGCGTGGGACTTCGAAGCGATTCCCCGCGAGGTGCGTTCGGAAGGTGGCCTCACCGCGTATCCGGCGCTGGTGGACCTGGGCGAGGCCGTGGCCTTGCGCGTCTTCGAGCGCGCCGACGAAGCCGCCGAGGCCCACGTGCATGGCGTGGAGCGGCTGCTGCGGCAGGCCCTCGCGCCGGAATTCAAGCGCGCGAGGCGGCAGTTGCCGATCGGCAACGCGCTGTCGTTGAAGTACGCGCCGCTCGGAAGCATCGACGGTCTCCGCGTCGACCTCGTCGAGGCCGGTTTCGCCGACCTGCTGGCGGACCGTCGTCTGGACGCGCGTACGCAGACGGACTTCGAGGCCCTGCGGACCGACCTGGCTCGCGAATTGTTCGGCGCCGCCGTGGCGCGGCAGAAGCTCGCGGAGCCGATCATCGAGGCCCAGGCCGAGCTCAAGCCGTGGATGGAACCGCCGCTGATCGGATTCGCGAAGGCCAGCTACGACGACCTGCGCGAACAACTCGCGGCGCTGCTGCAGCCGGGATTCCTGCGTGAACTGCCGCGCGATCGCCTGGCGCATTATCCGCGCTACCTGCGGGCGATGCGTCTGCGCGCCGAGCGCCTGCGCCAGGACCCGGCGCGCGACCAGTCGCGCATGCTGCAAGTGCTGCCGTACTGGCGCGCGTTGCTCAACGCGAACGGCACGGCGCTCGACGACACGGTCTGGCAGGAACTGCGATGGCTGCTCGAGGAGTGGCGCGTATCGCTGTTCGCCCAGGAACTGAAGACGGCCGAGCCGGTGTCGGCCAAGCGTTTGGCGCGCGCACTCGAAATGGCGCAGGCGGAGGACGGGCGATGAGCGGATCGAGCGACGACGTCACCGTCACCGGCTCTCCGCCTTCGCGGGGACGGCAGGATGTGGCGATGCCGCAGACCGAGCGCGCGCGCGAGGCCTGCGCCGTGTTGACCGTGGCGGCGCGCGCCGAAGGCGAGACGATCATCGAGCTGTTGCGGTTGCTCGGCTGCGACGACGAAACCTGCGCATCGGCTCTCTGGTTCACGTTGCAACGCGGCCTTCCCGGGGCCACCGACGAGGTGGCGAAGACCTGGGCCCCTTCGCTGCGCCGGCTGGTCGACGGGCAGGGCGAAGCCGAGAAGGTGTGGGCCCTGCATGCCCAGCACGCTTCCGGCAGCGGTGCCGAAGGCCTGCGCCGGCTCCTGCTGGCGATCATTCGCGACCTGCGCGTGGTGTTCGTCCTGCTCGCGCGGCAACTCGCAGCCATGCGCACCGCCATGGCGCTGCCGGACCACGAACGGCGCGAACTGGCCCAGCTCACTTCCGACATTCACGCACCCCTGGCCAATCGCCTCGGCATCTGGCAGTTGAAGTGGGAACTAGAGGACCTGGCGTTCCGTTACCTGGAGCCGGACACCTATCGCCGCATCGCGCGCCTGCTGGACGAAAGGCGTGCCGACCGCGAGCGCTTCATCGCCACCAGCCTCGCCGAACTGCGCGAGGTACTCGATGGTGCCGGCATCCGGGCCGACCTGGCGGGCCGTCCGAAGCACATCTTCTCCATCTGGAAAAAGATGAAGAAGAAGGGGCTGGAGTTCTCCGATCTTTACGATATCCGCGCGGTGCGCATCCTCGTCGACAACGTCGCCGATTGCTACGCCGCCCTGGGTCTCGTACACAGCCTGTGGCCGCACCTGCCCGGCGAATTCGACGACTATGTGGCCCGGCCCAAGGGCAACGGCTATCGCTCCCTGCACACGGCGGTGATCGGACCGGAAGGCAAGATCCTCGAAGTGCAGATCCGCACGCACGAGATGCATCGGGCGAACGAACTGGGCGTGGCAGCGCACTGGCGATACAAGGAAGGCGGAGGCGCGGACGCCGAGTTCGAGGCCAAGATTGCCTGGATGCGCAAGCTGCTGGAGCCGCGCGGCGAAGACGAAGCCGAACTCGCCGCGGGCTTCGAAACCGAGCTGATGGAAGACCGCGTGTACGTGCTTTCGCCGAAGGGCGAGGTCATCGACATGCCGCGCGGGGCGACGGTGCTCGATTTTGCGTACCACATCCACACCGAAGTGGGACATCGCTGCCGCGGCGCGAAGGTCAACGGGCGCATCGTGCCGCTCACTACGCAGCCGCGCAGCGGCGATCGCGTCGAGATCCTCACCACGAAGGTGTCGGAGCCCAGCCGCGACTGGCTTTCCACGCACCATGGCTACCTGAACACCTCGCGCGCACGCGAAAAAGTGCGCGCATGGTTTCGCCGCGAAGCGCACGAAGCGAACATCCTGGCGGGCAAGGCAGCGCTGGAAAAGGAACTGCGCCGGCTGGCCCTCGACGATGTGGACCTCGCCAAGCTGGCCACCCACTTCCGCCTGAAGAACGTGGACGAACTCTTCGTGACGGTGGCACTGGGCGAAGTCTCGTTAGGCCAGGTCGCCCGCTCGCTGCAGGAGCCGGTGGAACCCGAGGTCACGCAGTCCGGCAATCCGGTGGCGTCGCGCGCCGCCCAGCATGATCGCGGTGCGCTGTCGATCGAAGGCCTGGGCAACCTGCTCACCACGCTGGCGCGCTGCTGCCAGCCGCTTCCGGGCGATCCGGTGCGCGGTTTCATCACCCGCGGGCGTGGCGTGTCGGTGCACCGCGCGGACTGCGCGTCGCTGGCCCGCCTGGCCCGGCGCGACCCCGACCGCGTGATCGATGTCGGCTGGGGCAGGGTGGACGTGCAGAGTTACGAGGTGGACGTGGAACTGCGCGGGTATGACCGCAAGGGCCTGCAGAAGGACGTGGCCACCACGATCAACAACGTGGGGCCGCACATCGTGGCCTCCTCCAGCCGCGTGCACGTACGCACCGGCGAGGTGGAGATGCGCTTCACCCTACGCGTGAAGGATTATGAGCAGCTGTCGACGTTGCTCGGGCGACTGAGTGCACTTCCGAACGTGACGGACGCGCGGCGGCTTGGCGGGCGGTAATCGCCGCTGAAGCGGCTCCCACACAAGACCTGCCTCTTTCTGCCCCCAAAGAACTACTTCTTCTGTGGGAGCCGTTTCAGCGGCGAAGGCAATCCGGCCTCAGGCCCCCAGCAGCAGCCTCATGCCCCAATCCGACAGCGGCTGCACCACCAGGATGCGCGCAAGGAAGAGGCCCAACAAAACGGCGGTAGGCGAGAAATCGAGCCCGCCGATCGTCAAGCGCCCACGAAGCGGCCGCACGAGCGGCTCCGCCAGGCTGGATACCAGGCGCGCCACGGGATGGTAACGGTCGGTGGAAAGCATGCTCATCAACGACCAGACGAAAACCAGCACGATCCACGTCAGCAGGAAGAAGTCGAGGGTTTCGGCGACACCGGCCACCAGGATGCCCAGCGGGGCGGGAGCGACGCCGGCCAGCGCCGCCATCAACACCATCTTCAGGCACTCCAGCGCCAGGACGATCAACAGCGCGGCCGTGTTCACCCGGCGCACGTTCGGCAGGACCTTGCGCAGCGGCCGCAGCACGGGATTCGTGAAGCGATAGAGGAACTGGCAGATCGGATTGTGGAAATCCGCACGGTACGCCTCGGCCATCAGGCGCAGCACGAACAAGGTGACGATGGCGCCGAAAACGAACTGCAGGATCAGCGCGCCGGCATTGGTCAGGTAATTCACGTCTTGGATTCCATGTCTTCGGAAAGTTCGATGCCGCGCCGCCGTGCCGCGTCGACGGCGCGTGCCACGATTTCGGCGAAATGGTCGCCGCGGAAACTGTCCAGTGCCGCCTGCGTGGTGCCGTGGGGCGAGGTGACCTTCTGGCGCAGGGTGGCCGCTGTCTCACCGCTTTCCACCAGCATGCGCCCGGCACCGAAAGCCGTCTGCGCGGCCAGGGCCCGGGCGGCCTCGCGGGACAGGCCGTGCGAGAAGGCGGCATTTTCCAGCGCTTCGACCATGAGGAAGAAATAGGCTGGGCCGGATCCGGAGAGCGCCGTGACGACGTCCAGCTGGTCCTCCTCGGGCACCCAGACCGTGAGCCCGGCGGCGTCGAGCACGTGCTGGGCCTCAGCCCGTTGCGGCGCGCTGACCCGGGCGTTCGCGTACAGCGCGGTGGCGCCGGCGCCGAACATGGCCGGAGTGTTCGGCATGCAGCGCACGACGGGCAGGGCGGCGTCGAGCCAGCGTTCCATCTGGTGGATACGGATGCCCGCGGCGATGGAGATGACCAGGGGACGGTACTTCTGCACGGCGGGCCGGAGCCCACGGCAGACCTCGGCCAGCATCTGCGGTTTCACCGCCAGGACGAGGATGGAGGCACCCTCGGCCGCGTCGAGGTTGTCCGTGTACGTGGCTACCCCGTATTCGCGTGAAAGCTCATGCAGGGCTTCGGCGCGCGGCTCCGCCACGGCGATGCCGCCGGGCTGGGCGCCGTGGCGGATCATGCCGGCGATCAGCGCGGTGGCCATATTGCCTCCACCGATGAAGGCGATCCGGTTCATGGGGTAACTCCGTAGGCGACCTCGTTCACAACGCGGAAGCATATATGGAGATGCGCCGGGTGTGTCCCTTGTCGCCAACCCCCGGGCATGGTTACCTATGCCGACCAAGAAAGGGGACCCCAATGGATATCGCCGAACTCCTTGCCTTCTCCGTGAAGAACAAGGCCTCCGACCTGCACCTGTCCGCGGGTCTGCCGCCGATGATCCGCGTCGACGGCGACGTCCGGCGCATCAATATCCCGGCCCTGGAGCACAAGCAGGTCCATTCGCTGATCTACGACATCATGTCGGACAAGCAGCGCCGCGATTATGAGGAATTCCTCGAAGTCGACTTCTCGTTCGAAATCCCCGGCCTGGCCCGCTTTCGCGTCAATGCGTTCAACCACAACCGTGGCGCGGGCGGTGTGTTCCGTACCATTCCGTCGGAAGTGCTCACCCTGGAGGACCTCGGCGCGCCGAAGATCTTCCGCGAACTGATCGAGCAGCCGCAGGGCCTGATCCTGGTCACCGGCCCGACGGGTTCGGGCAAGTCGACCACGCTGGCGGCCATGGTCGACCACGTGAACAAGAACGAGTACGGGCACATCCTCACGGTAGAAGACCCCATCGAATTCGTGCACACCTCGCAGAAGTGCCTGGTGAACCAGCGCGAGGTCCATCGCGACACGCACGGCTTCAACGAGGCGCTGCGCTCCGCGCTTCGCGAAGATCCGGACTACATCCTGGTCGGCGAGCTTCGCGACCTGGAAACCATCCGCCTGGCGCTCACCGCGGCGGAAACGGGCCACCTGGTCTTCGGCACCCTGCATACCTCGTCGGCGGCAAAAACCATCGACCGCATCATCGACGTATTCCCGGCGGGCGAGAAACCGATGGTCCGCTCCATGTTGTCCGAGTCGCTGCGCGCGGTGATCTCGCAGTCGCTGCTCAAGAAGGTGGGCGGTGGCCGTACGGCGGCGCACGAGATCATGGTCGGTATCCCGGCCATCCGTAACCTGATCCGCGAGGACAAGGTGGCGCAGATGTACTCGTCCATCCAGACCGGCCAGCAGTACGGCATGCAGACCCTCGACCAGAACCTCGCCGACCTGGTGAAGCGCGGCCTGATCACGCGGCAGGAAGCCTCCACCTATGCCAAGAACAAGGAAGGGTTCCGCTAGAACAGTGCCGGTGGTGTCTCGGTAACTGGGGAGTCTCCGGTAAATGTGGGAGCCGGCTGTGCCGGCGATCGCGGCAGCGGGCAAGCCCGCCGCAAGTCCCATCGCCGCTGAAGCGGCTCCCACAAAAAGCCGGCTCCCGCAAGACCGTGAACGCCGTCCCTGTGCCCGCCCGGGCGCAGGTATATGATCGCCCCACAGGGGCGCCGGACCTTCCGGCAATGGGACAGCAGGCCATGAGCGACTTCGATTTCACTTCCTTCCTCAAGCTGATGGTGCACAAGCAGGCTTCCGACCTGTTCATCACCGCCGGCGTGGCGCCTTCCATGAAGGTGCAGGGGCGTATCGTGCCCATCACGCAGAGTCCGTTGTCGGCGCAACAGTCGCGCGACATGGTGCTGAACGTGATGACGCCGGCCCAGCGCGAGGAATTCGAGAAAACCCACGAGTGCCAGTTCGCGATCAGCGCCTCGGGCATCGGACGTTTCCGCGTCTCGTGCTTCTACCAGCGCAACTGTGTGGGCATGGTGCTGCGCCGGATCGAATCGAAGATTCCCACGCCCGAGGAACTGAGCCTGCCGCCGATCATCAAGCAGCTGGCGATGACCAAGCGCGGCATCATCATCTTCGTCGGTGGCACGGGTACCGGTAAGTCGACCTCGCTGGCTTCGATGATCGGCTACCGCAACCAGAATTCCACGGGCCACATCATCACCATCGAGGACCCGATCGAGTACGTGCACAAGCACGAGGGATGCATCATCACCCAGCGCGAACTCGGCATCGATACCGACAGCTGGGAAAACGCGCTGAAGAACACCCTGCGCCAGGCGCCGGACGTGATCATGATCGGCGAAGTGCGCACCCGCGAGACGATGGAGCACGCCATCAACTTCTCGGAAACGGGTCACCTCTGCCTGTGCACGCTGCATGCGAACAATGCCAACCAGGCGCTGGACCGCATCCTGCACTTCTTCCCCGAAGACCGCCGCCAGCAGCTTTTCATGGACCTGTCCCTCAACCTGAAGGGCGTCGTGGCGCAGCAGCTCATTCCCACGCCGGACGGCAAGGCGCGCCGCGTGGCGGTGGAAGTACTGCTCGGCACACCGCTCGCGCAGGACTACATCCGTCAGGGCGAGATCCACAAGCTGAAGGAACTGATGCGCGACTCGAACCAGCTTGGCATGCGCACCTTCGACCAGAGCCTGGTGGAGCTCTATCACGCTGGCGAAATCTCCTACGAGGACGCGCTGCGCCATGCGGACAGCTCGAACGAAGTTCGCCTGCGCATCAAGCTGGCCCAGGGTGGCGACGCGCACACGCTGTCGCAGGGCCTGGAAGGCGTGGAGATCGACAAGAGCACCGATCGCGATACGTTTGGCGGGATGCTGCACCGCTGAATGATCCGACGCGCTGTGGGAGCCGCTTTCAGCGGCGATCCCGCGGCAGCGGCAAGCTTGTCGCAAGCATCCATCGCCGCTGAAGCGGCTCCCACAAGAAGCGGCTCCCACAAAAAAGGGAGCCCGAAGGCTCCCTTTTCGTACCGCGCTGCGGTGACGGTTACTTGGCGGCAGCCGACACGGTCAGGCCGCTGGCGTCGACGCTCTTCACGCCCTTGACGCCCTTGGCAAGGTGCTCGGCCTTGGTCTTTTCGCCGGCGGTGGCGACCGTGCCGGTCAGGGTGACCATGCCGTCCTTGGTGTCCACCGAAATGTCGGTGGCCTTGACGTTCTTCGCAGTCGCGAATTCCGACTTCACCTTGGTGGTGATCCAGCTGTCGTCCACCTTGCCGGCGACGGTCTGGTTATCGCTCTTCGAGGAAGCCGCTGCGGAGTCCTGCGCATACACCTGGGCGAAGGGAGCCGCGCCGAGACCGGCGACGAGGGCGGCGGCGAACAGGGCCTTACGGAGGTTGGCGTGGTTCATGGGTGACTCCTTGTTTTCGCACTGAATGGGTCTGGCGATGGCGCCACGCGCTGTGGCTGCCGGTTCGCGGGAACTATGGAAACAGCGCATCCGTGAACGATATGTGCCGAAAAATTCGATTCGTTCAGGATCGCGCATCCCACTTTGTGGGGAGGTCGGAAAGGGCGCGGCGTGTTCTCATCGCGCTCGCTTTCACCTCGAACTTCCCGCTCCGCCCGATCGTCCTCCCCCTCCCCGAAACGGACATTTATGTCGTCGAATTATTTTCGTGCGCTGCTCGCAGGTCTCGTCGTTGCGTCGATCGTTCCGTTGTCCGCCATGGCCACCGACAACGCCGCCGTGCAGCGCGGCCGCTACCTTGTGCAATTCGGTGGCTGTAACGATTGCCATACCTCCGGCTACGCGCAGCGCGAAGGCAAGGTTCCCGACAAGGAATGGCTCGAAGGCGATACCGTCGGTTTCAGCGGTCCCTGGGGCACGACGTATCCGGTGAACCTGCGCCTGACGCTCAGTGAGATGAGCGAAGACGTCTGGGTCAATTACGCGCACACGCTGCATGCGCGGCCGCCGATGCCGTCGTTTACGCTCAACATCATGAAAGAGCAGGACCTGCGCGACATCTACCGGTTCGTCCGGTCGCTTGGGCCGGGTGGTGCGCCCGCGCCGGCCTATGTGCCGCCGGGCCAGAAACCGAACGGCCCACATGTGGTTTATCCAGGCGTGGCACCATAAAAAAAACGCCCGCGAATGCGGGCGTTTTCTCTGGCTTGAAGCAGACGTTATTTGTACTCGACGGCACCGGACATGACGAGGCCCTTCTCTTCCACGTGCGCCTCGCCCGATACCTGGACGATGCGTGCGGCTTGCGCCTTCATGGCTTCGAACTGCATCTTCGAACGCTCGGCCGCCGAGGCCTGGGTGGCCTGGTCGTCGGGTGCGCCGTCGGCACCTGCAGCTTCGGCCATGGAGCTCGCATAGGCCTGCGCCTTCTCCGCCATGACGTCGACCCAGGCGCGGTACATGTCGCCGTTGAGGTGCAGACGGCTGAGGCGGCCGGCATCGCCGATGGCGCCCATCAGCATTTCGTCGAGCTTGCCGTCCTCACCCTGGCCGAGGCCTACCGCGATGGCCTGGCCATTCATGGCGGCCCAGCCCGGCATGCCGAGCATGGCGGTGATGTTCTGCGGCAGCGGCGCCGGCTTGCCGTCGCCGGCGAGCTTGAAGTCGCCGCCGAGCATGGCCTGGCCCATGGCGAGCAGGCCCGCGGGGTTACGCGTGGCCAGCAGCACGCGACCGGTGATGGCCGGCATCTGCTGACCGGCGGCGGCCGGCTTGAACGAGTCCAGCACGACGCGCACGCCACGAATGTCGCCGAACGGCGGAATGGCGGCCTGCTGCATCGTGGAGCCGAGCTTGGCGAAGCTGTCGTTCATGCCGACGAAGGCCGGGCATTCGAACGGCTTGGCGGCGACGGCGTCGGCCTGCGCGGTGAAGAACGTGCGGATCTGCTCGACCGGCAGCGCGAGACTGATGTCGAACGGACCGCTGGCGTCGCTGCCCAGGCCCGGAAGCTCGACCTTCAGGCCGGAGAACGCCTTGGCGATGTCGTCGGCCAGCGCGACGTCGACCCGCTGCTCCTGGTGGTGCATGTCCAGGCGGGTGTAGCCGAAGCTGATCGAGGGAACGCGCGCAGCGATGCGAGTGGCCTCCGGCACGCAGCTCGGCGCCGGCACCGGCACAGGCTCGCCCGTCTTGGCGGACTGCTGCTTCAGGTACGCCGCGAACAACGGGTCCTTGCCTGCGGCAACGAGAGGGAGCAGGCGAGCGAGATCGACCTGGCCGACCGCGTAGTCCTTGTACCCCTTGTCCTTGGCGAGATCGGCAAGGCGGCCGTCGTCCTGCAGGTTCTTCTCGGGCCGGTCGACGCCGAGCGCCTGGCGGATGGACGGCTGCGCGGCATCCGCGGGCAGCAGAGACACCACGGCCTGCTTGCCGACGGTGGCGATGATCAACTGCACGCCCGAGTCCGCAAGGGTGACATGGCGATAGGCCTGGCCACCGGCGTCCGCGGTTTCCAGCTTCTTCCCGTAGGCGGTCTCGAGGCGGCCTACGAACGCGTCCCAGGCGGCGGGATCGGCGAGCGCCACGCGGGCGACGGGGCTGAGGCCCAGGCCGTAGATGGCAGAGCCCGTCTTTACGTCCAGACCCATGTTCTTCAACGCTGCCTCGGCCGTCTTGCCGTCGAACTCGGCGGCGAACGCACCGAGCAGGCGGGAGGCCTCGGCGTTGCCCTTGGCCTGGAGGTCCTGCGCGAGGGACTTCATCTGGGCGACCTCGCCCGGAAGCTCCGCGTTGGCCTGGGAAAGCAGCGCCTCGTAGGCGTCGTCGTCAAGCTTGTCGAGGTTCGCCAGAACGTATGGCGTGTCCGCCGGCACGAAGGCCAGCGGGGCGTCCTTGTCCTTGTGGCCGCAGGCCGCCAGCAAAACGCTGGCGAGGCCGAGCGCGATGAGTCGCTTCGTCGGTCGCATTGTGTATCCCATTGTCCGGTTGGTCCCTTGGTTCGACCATTATGCCGGAAGCGCGCCGCCCAAAGACGCCGCCGGGACGGCGCCGGCGCAATTTCCTACGTCGCGGGAGTGTCCCTAGCGGCCCATGACCTCGGCCAGGACCGCCATGCGTACGAAGACGCCATTGCCGACCTGCTCGAGGATGCGCGATTGGGCGCCGTCCGCCACGTCGGATGCGATTTCGATGCCGCGGTTGATGGGGCCGGGATGCATCACCAGGCAACCCTTGGCGGCTTTGGCGAGGCGCCGGCAGTCGAGGCCGTAACGCTCGAAGTAGGCGGCCTCGTCCGGGAGATCGGTCGCCGCCATGCGTTCCTTCTGGAGGCGCAGCATGATGACCGCGTTCGCGCCCTCGATCGCCTCGTCGAAGTCGTCATGGAAGGTGACGCCGCTGAGTTCCGCCTCCGTAGGGAGGAGGGCGGACGGCCCCACAATGCGCACGTCGCGCGCGCCCAGGGCGGTGAACGCATGCACGTCGGAACGGGCCACGCGGGAATGGCGCACGTCGCCGCAGATGACGATGCGCAGCTTGCGGAAATCCGGGTGGTGGTTGCGGATGGTGAGCGCGTCCAGCAGGCCTTGGGTGGGATGCGCCCTGTTGCCGTCGCCGGCGTTCACCACGGAGACACCGCTCATCGCATGGCGGACCAGGGATTCGGGCGTGCCCGATTCCTTGTGCCGCACGACGATGGTATCCAGGTGCATCGCTTCCAGCGTATGCAGCGTGTCGAACAGTTCCTCGCCCTTGGCTGTGGAGGAAAAGCCGATATCGAAGTTGACGACGTCTGCGCCGAGGCGGCGTGCGGCCAGTTCGAACGACGTGCGTGTGCGGGTGGACGGCTCGAAGAACAGGTTCAGCACCGTGCGGCCGGCAAGCAGGTCGAGCTTGCGTGTGCCGTGGGCGGTGGCCTCGCGCATGCTGTTGGCCCGGTCGAGCAGGCGTTCGATGGCTTCGCGCGGGAGGTTCTCGAGGGTGGTCAGGTGGCGCAGGCGTGGTGACATGACGGCCTCAAGGCGAAGGGAAGGGCGACGTGGAGCAAGGCATGGTAGCGGCGGCGCGCGCTCGGGTCATGCCTGTACGAGGTAGGACTCGAGGATGACCGCCGCCGCTTCCGCGTCGATGGACCTGGCGTCGGAACGCTTGCGCGTGCCGGCGGCGCGCGCCGCGGCAAAACGGCGCGCGGCTTCCTGGGAACTCATGCGTTCGTCGGTGAAGGCGACGGGCAGGGCATAGCGTTCGGCGATGCGCTCCGCGAAGCGCCGCGCGGTACGGGTCATCGGTTGCTCCTTCCCGTCGTTGTCGAGGGGGAGGCCCACGACCAGTTCCGCCGGTAGCCATTCGCGGCGCAGCGTGTCCAGCGCATGCCAGTCGGGTTCGCCGTCGCGCACTGGCACCGCGGCAAGCGCGCGCGCCGTGCCGGTCAGGCGATTGCCGACGGCGACGCCGACGATCTTGGTGCCGACGTCGAAACCGAACAGGCAGCTCATCGCGTCAGGGCGGCTCAGGCGTGGCCGGCGTAGCCGGTCAGTTGGGACGGGTCGTGCACGCCCAGCTGGCGGGCTGCGGCAAGCCAGCGTTCGTCGATGGGGGTATCGAACACGATGTGCTCGTCGGCGCGCGTGGTGAGCCAGGCGTTGTCCATGACTTCCTGCTCGAGCTGGCCCGCGTCCCATCCTGCGTAGCCGAGCGTGACCACCGCCCGCCGCGGCCCTTCGCCCGCGGCCATGGCCACGAGGATGTCGCGCGAGGTGGTGACCGACCAGTCTTCGTTCACGCGATAGCTGGAGTCCCAGTTGCCCGGTTCACGATGGAGCACGAAACCGCGCTCCTGCTGTACTGGTCCACCGATGAGCACGGGGTAGTCCGCGATCTCGGGGTCCTCGCAGTTGAGTTTCATCTGTGAGAGCACGTCGCCGAGGCGATATTCCGAGATCTGGTTGATGAGGAGGCCGACGGCCCCGTCCTCGCCGTGCTGGCACAGGAATGCCACGCCGCGCGCGAAGGGCGATTCGGCAAGCGAGGGCATCGCGATAAGGAATTGCCCTGCGAATGAGTTGGCGGTCGTCATGGCCGCATTGTAGCCGCTACGAACATGAGTCGTATGCGAAGGTTCAGCGCGCCGCCCGTACGTTGTGCGCGGCCACAAGAAGGAGAAATACAATGCGCAACATGATGTTTATCAACGGTTTTATGTTGGCCGCGCTGGCTTGCGCGACAACCGCGGCGGCGTCCACGCCGGGTGCGTGGAAGGACTACGACCAACGGCTGATGAAGGCCTGCGTGGCCGCCAGCGGCTTGAAGGACGTGAAGCCGGTAGGTGGCCCCATTCATTACGACGACCGCGTGCCGGTCACGGCGCTGGTGCTGGCCGGCCGTTACCCGCAGAAGCACATGAAGAACCGCCCCGGCCGGGAACTGTGCGTGTGGGACCGCACGGCCGAAAAAGCGTATGTGAGCGAGGCCGACCAACTGCTGCCGAAGTAAGAGCTTTGTGTGGGAGCCGCTTCAGCGGCGATGGCCGCTCGCGGTGAACCGGCCCGCTGCCGCGGGATCGCCGGCATAGCCGGCTCCCACAAGGTCAGTAATTCCTCAGCACATCTCCCGGCAGGAACTGCCAGGTGCGCGTGATGTAGAGCTCGTCCACCCGGTTCTTGTCGGCAGGTAGGGCCGGGAACGGCGCCGCGAGGCGGACGATGCGCTGGGCGGCCTCGTCCAGCACTTTCTGGCCCGAGCTCTTGATGACGTCCATGCTCTTGATCGTGCCGTCGCGGTTCAGCCCGACGGTAAGCACCAGTTCCCCATGCAAGCCCCTGCGCCGCGCCTCGTCCGGATAGTTGAGGTTGCCCACGCGTTCCACGCGCCCGACCCAGCCCTTCATGTATGCCGCGTAGGCGTACTCGCGCGTGTTCGAGGAAATGAACTTCTTCTTCGGCCGCTTCGCGTAGGCCTGCGACTGTTCGCGTACCTCGGCGGCAAGGCGGGCCATTTCCATGCGGCGCTGCACTTCCTCGTCCGACTCGGGCAACGGGCGCTCTTTCCGCTCGGTCTGCTCGTGCGTGGTGTCCACCGCAAAGGCCGTCTCGCCCGACGTGGTGAGGAGCTGGCTGGGCGTGGCCTCGCGCGGCGCCGGCGCCTGGGCTTCCTTCGGCTCCGCCGCCAGGCTGTGCTGCGGAGTGGGGAGCAGTCCCGAGACCGGCTCCGACGGGCGCGCCGCCTTGTCCTTGTCGCCGCCGCCCGAGTTGCTGGCCTGCGCGAGGAAGTCGGCCTTGTCGGGCGGCTCGCGGTTGGCGACGTCCACGAGCGTGACGTCGAGCGTGGGCACGCTCGGCCGCGGCTTTTCCGCCTCGAAGGTGATGCCGAGGATGACGACACCATGCAGCAACAGCGAGAACAGCAGGGTCGCGCCGAACAGGTCGGCGCCGGTGTTGCGGGTGGTCATCGGGCCTCGATTGCGTCGAACAGCAGCCCGGCGATGTTAATGCCGAACCGGGCATCCAGTTCGCGGAGGCCCGTCGGAGATGTGACGTTGATCTCGGTCAGGTAGTCGCCGATGACGTCCAGGCCCACGAAGCGCAAACCGCGGCGGACCAGTTCGGGCGCGACCTGGGCGGCGATCCAGCGATCGCGGTCGGAGAGCGGGATGCCCTCGCCGCGGCCGCCGGCGGCCAGGTTGCCGCGAAACTCGTCGCCCTGCGGAATGCGCGCCAGCGCGTAGGGCACCGGTTCGCCGTCGATCAGCAGGATGCGCTTGTCGCCGGACGTGATCTCCGGGATGTACTTCTGCGCGATCGTGAAGTGGCGGCCCCCGTCGAGCAGGGTCTCCAGCATGGAGTTCAGGTTGCTGTCCCCGGCCTTCACCCGGAAGATGCCGCGGCCGCCCATGCCGTCCAGCGGCTTCAGCACCGCCTCGCCGTGTTCGGCCACGAACGCTTTCAGTTCGCCGCGGTCGCGCGACACCAGGGTGGGCACGATGCACTGCGGGAAGTCGAGCGCGAACAGTTTTTCGTTGCAGTCGCGCAGCGAGCGCGGGTCGTTCACCACCTTGCAGCCCGCCCGCTGGGCCCGTTCGAGCACCATGGTGTCGTAGATGAACTGCGCGTCCACCGGCGGGTCCTTCCGCGCCAGGACGATGTCGACCTCGGCAAGGGGACGCCATTCGGCTTCGCCCAGGGTGAACCAGCCTGCCGGGTCCTCCTTCACGGTGAGGGGGCGCAGCCGGGCCCAGGGCTCGCCGCCCCGCAGGGCCAGGTCGCCCTGTTCCATGTACAAGAGGGCGTAACCGCGGCGCGAGGCCTCGAGGAGGAGGGCGAACGTGGTGTCCTTGGCGATCTTGATGGAGCGGATCGGGTCCATCAGGACGGCGACGGAGAGTGGCATGGAGGCATCCCGCAGGCAGGAAAGGTGCCAAGTCTAGTCAACCTGGCCCTCTTTAAGAACAATTCATCTTGACGCCGCCCCGGCCAACCATTAAACAGCGATCGGGAGGAACGCCGAAGAGCGGGCCGCCGGAGCCTTCGGGTCCGGACAACGACCTGGCGCACGGAATAGTCGGCCGAAAACCGGCTATCCTGCGAGGGTATTTGCGGTTTTTTTTCGTGGTACGGGGGCGCAGTGAACGAAAACGGACGCGGGAACGACCTGAGCGGTTTGCGGGTCATGGTCATCGACGATTCGAAAACCATCCGACGCACGGCCGAGACCCTGCTGAAGAAGGAAGGCTGCGACGTCCTCACCGCCGTCGACGGCTTCGAGGCGCTGGCCAAGATTTCCGACCAGAAGCCGAACATCATCTTCGTCGACATCATGATGCCCCGCCTCGACGGCTACCAGACCTGCGCGCTCATCAAGAACAACGCCCAGTTCCGCGGTACGCCGGTGATCATGCTGTCCTCGAAGGACGGCCTGTTCGACAAGGCGC